>CAYMRK010000001.1:0-29601 GCA_964392905.1 uncultured Candidatus Saccharibacteria bacterium
GTGTGGGAACTTGGAATTTCACAAGGGACTCAAGAACTGGGGTCTCCCTCCAGATCTTCACACTCTGTCCCACTTTAAGGTCACTAGTGAAGCTAATGGTTCCATCAGGATTCTCTGTAAAGGTAGTGACCTCTACGTCGTCCACATGGACAACTAGCTCACTAAGGCTAGAGACATAAGGCATACCGCTGGGCGTGAGATCTGGGGCCACGAAGTTGTTAACCCCAGCACCATCGACTCCAGCGATATACTCTAGGTATGTATCTACTGCTGGGATTCTCATTCGAGACCTCCTTTGTCTAACAGGCGTTTAGCTGTGGGATCTTTACGGATTAGACGAGTGACATCCTTGGATATACCACCAAGGATTCTATCGAGTAGCGCCTTCTTTTTCTCAGGCTCTCTGGTTTCCCTGAGAGACTTGAGTAGCTGAGGTGCCACACGCTTCACTCGTTCACCATGAAGCTTCTCAGCTTTATACGCTAGGTTCTGTTCCTCAGGTGTATTCCCTAGTTTCACTCCACCAATTGAAGTTCTCTTACTAAGGTACCCTGACATGTTATAGCCAGCGAGTTCAGCCTCTTGCATCAAGGGATCACTCTGGATCTCGCCGGGCCTATACTGCTTAGGTTCACCATAGATATCCAAGACCGGACGGGTTCTATCTGGATCACCTAGGCCACTATAAATAGCAGCCAGTGTACTGTCGATTGGCCCATTGTAAGCCCTCTGGTAATCATCGGAAGCCTTGCCTACAGTTCTGAAGAATGCTGGGTAACTTCTGGTCACTACCTCTTCCATGTACTTAGATACCTTAGTGCTAATGGCTTCAGGAGATCGGAAGGAACCACAGATACTCATGAAGTCGTCGATCTGACTTGGGGTAGCATTGGCTAAAGCTGAGTACATCATGTAGCCCACGCCCTCGATAATCCCAAGCTCATCTTCAGTAGCATTACCCCTCCGCTGTACGATATCTGAGATATCCTTATAGAGACCGAGGGATAACTTGAAGAGACCAAAACGCTCCATGTCTACGAATTGACCAGTAGATCTATTGTAGATACCGTAGGGTCGAATGTTTTGGGCACTCTTGGCTGCCATACTTGAGTCAAACTTACCGGAGCCTATGATGTCCCATCCTGAGGCCTGAAGTGTGCCAATGGCAGCCGTGGTCATCATCAGCCCTGCTGTTATTCGCCCAGCTATATCAGACATCTGGCGAACAGTCGTGGAGTCCATGGGAATTCCCTTTGTGGAATACTCCAGCCATCTAAAGAACACCTCACGATCGGCCTTCACCGTCAGGAGCGCGAGGGGCGAGTGGCGAACCACATGCCTAGCAGCTACCATAGGTGTTCTGAAGATCGGGAAGACGAGTTTACCAAAGGTAGAGTCGCTGTGGAGATCCATTAACTTCTGAGTCCAGCTGTCCTTAGGAAGTCTGGAGGTCATTGTGTAGTCCCGGGCTCTCATCAGAGCGCCCTCTCGTATCTCAGACATTATCGTCTGGTCACCTCTGACCTTTAGGATAAACTCCTGAAGAGCGTCAGGGCGCTTAGCTTTACGCGCCAGATCCAAGGCCTTCTCTACCACCAGCTTATTCTCATAACCACCAAAGAGCAGCTGCTTAAAGAAGGTGTCTGGGGCAACAGTGAGGTTCACGGGATCTACACCCACAAGTTTCATGAGACTATTGAAACCCCGTGTGATAATATTTGGGGCTTCAAGCCCCAGTTCTCTCTGGAGTATCGTCTGACTTTTATAGTCAAAGTACTCCTTGTTAGCTGTGGGATCTATGCCCAAAGATTCACCAGAGGCTACCTTCTTGGCCTCGCGCCATGCGTCAGCAAAGTTATCTCGGATGCCCTGGAAGAACCCCTGTCTTCCGTAGATTGCTTCAGGCACCGAGTCTCCGACGCTAGACGCAAGTTTATTACTTATGACTTCGGATATCATGGAGCTTGTGAAACTAACGCTATCTTCAATCCAAGGCCAAGACCAAGTTCTAGAGTTACTGAACATAGCAGAGAACTGCGCTTGGACAATAGCTTCGGTTAACTTAAGGTTCCCACCGACACCGTCTAAAAAGCTAGTGATCCGTGGGCCCTTAAGCTCCTGTCCAGTGGACAGTTTATTGTAAATCAGACGAGCAGCATTAAGGGTATCGTCGGTACTTGTGATCTTGGCTAACATAGAGTCGGGCATCATACTCATGACGAAGCCTTTGTTAGCTAGAGCTGTAGCATTTAGGAAACGTTCAGAAGATACGTTGCCTCCAGCTCTCAAGTATTCAGTGAGCGCTCGTCTCTGGTTTATTACATTGATAAACTCAAAGTACTCTTTGGTAGTTGGGATTCCCTCTTTTGCAAGAAGGGACTTCATAGTGGAGTCCAGAGAACCGAGAATACCTCTGACCGTATGGACTCTGGCTGAACGCCTCACGGCATCCTCTGTCATACCAAAGACCTCACGGTTTATCAAAAGCTCTCTGAGCATTCCGTCGTGTGCCTCCGTAGGCAACGTACGACCTGGGACTCCTTTGAAAACTTCGGCCACTTGATCCATCAGTCTCCCAAACTCTACGGCGTAGGTCTGAGGATTTATCAAATGATATCTTTCTACAGAGAAGCCTTTGTCTACTGGAGCACGGGGAAGGGCAGGATCTTGTAGGCTTAGCCGAAGGTCGTTCATTCCCTTCTCGGTGAACTTCATCGGGGAAGCACTAAAGTTACCAGTGACGTTAGGGTCTTTAAGAAGTTCCTCAAGACCAGCTTTTGAATCAAACAGGTAACTCTCAAGTTTCTTTACTGCGGATTCATAGAGCTTCACTTGTTCCGGTGGGAGAGATCCCGCGTTCTGCTTCAGTGTCTGAAGCGCTGAGTAGTAGACAGTAGTGACCTGTTGGTTGGTCTTCTTAAGGGAAGATACAAAAGCGTCCCTATTGGCTATAGTCACTGCTGTTTCATCAAGCATCATTCGGGAGCTAATGGCCCCTGAGAGGGTAAACAACAGACCACCCATAGCTACATCCCTAAGATCGAACTTGCCGTCTCTAGTGATGTCTATACCTGAAGCATAAGTAGCTAGGGCTCCGCCGTAGAATCCCATCTTAGTCGAAAGCTTAATGGCTCCTTTAGCTAAGTCTATTGTGCCATCATAGGCCTTGCGTGCCAACTCAGGAATAATCTCTGCAGGATTCAGTACGGCCCCCTTCTTACCAAGAAGCTTATTGACAGAGATCCCCTGTTTCTTCGCCATGTTCTGGGCGGCTACCTCATTGTAGACCCTCTGGTTTGTTACCTCTCCGGTGACCATGTTCAACACTTGGTCTTTCTGTGGGAGCCGTCCCTTTACTATAGCAATAAGATCATCAGCCTTTGTCCGCAGTTCCTCAACAGTTAACTGTAGTTCCTTAGCCAGAGATTCCATGGAAGCCTTTGATGTGGCCTTACCTCCAGTAATCTCTCCCTTGAAGGTCTGGAGAATCTTCTGTTGTGTTTCATCCACAGCCCTGATGGTACGAAAGTCTGAGGATTTACCGAAGTGTACATCCAGCGGTTCCTGCAGTCGAGCCTTGGGTTCTGGGACTTTCTTCGGGGCTCCTGCTTTCTTAGCTCTCAGGATATTTCTAGCGGGCACTTCAGCTAACTCTGGTGCTGTCTTCACAGCGTCATCTAGAGTTTTAACTACAGCTTCTGGTGCCTCATCAACGGCTTTAGCCAGAGTCTCTACAGCCTTAGATGCCTGCAGTTTTACCTTGAGATACTTAGCTTCAGGAGCTCCAGCCATATCAAGGATAGGACGAGAGGTTGTTAGGGTCTCCGGCTCTATATTCTTAACGATAAAATCTGCGGCGACTTCTTCGACAACCTTAATATCCGGGATATCATCAAGCATTTTGATCGCATCAACCACAGACTCCTCTACAAAGTCCCCCTTATAGAACACTAGTGTCTCTTCTGTGGAGGTCTTAGGAAGCCAGACCGCAGCATCATCCACGATATCTCCAGTATCTACAGACTCAGTTCTCTTAAGAATATCCTCAAGAGCCTCATCGGCTGTGGGCACGCTCTTAGTTGCTTGCTCAGAGATATCGTCGGTTATTTTTCTAAAGAGCTCGACTTCTTTAGCTATCTGGCCCTCATCCACAGCAGTCGCGGGTCTGCCAAGAGCTCCAATGAGAAGGTTCACAAAGAGACCTTCAGCTAGGTTAGCTCCGCGCTTTGTCAGCGGATCAGCCTTAGAGTACCAGTCAATAAAGCCACTGAAAGTCTCAGGCGCAAGAGCAGCTATAGTCATCGGATCTGAGAACATTGTGGAACTCAGGTCTAATGAAGCCCCCTCAGCACTAAGGCGAAGCACTTTGGCTAAGCCCTCGTGAGACTTCAGGAAGGAAGCCCCCGCAGTTGCTGCTCGTGTCTCTCCAATTAGAGAACCAAGGGTAGCGCCCCCGACTCTAACTGCAGCGCCTGCAGCAGCCACATGGCTTAGGATCGCAGCCCCAAGAACAATAGTTCCAATATTTTCTACCAAAGGTAAGACAACACCCTCGGGCTTCTTATAGAAACCACCAAAGGATTTAATGGCTTCCTTGGTCTCTTCACTTAGGCCCTCCTTGTACTTATAGACAAGAGAATTAGCGTCGTCAAATAGGTCTGAACCTACGGCTTCTGCCATCCAATCTAGAGCTCTGAAGGCTCCGCTAGTGGCCTCAAGTCCAAAGTCAATACCACCAGAGACCACACCCAGTCCTGCACGAGAGATAGGATCTATAAGTGTGGCCTCACGAACCGAAGTTGCAATACTCTGGAAAACGCTTGGCTTCTGTGGGGTGTAGGCTTCAGGAATCTTCAGGGTAGCTGTGTCCTTGGGCTCCACGTTACCAAGTATATCGTCCTCTACAGTGCTTATGAGCTCCTCTTGAGAGAGCATCGGGTCTTCTGTGGCCAGTTCCCTAGACCTAAGGGCCATATAGGAACTCTCAAGGTACTCTGGATTATCTGCGTAGTACAGGCGCTCCTCAGGAGTAAGACCGTTGACATACTTTTGAAAAGACATTGGTTCAGTTGGAGCCACAGGAGCTATGGCGGGCTCTTGTACTATCGGCTCATCACTGGGGACGGTGGGGATATCGGTGAGGTCTGCCATGATCTACCCTCGCTCCTATTCTTAAGTTGTTCATTAGCAATCTTTCGTTTTTGCATTATTCTATAAAGCTCTGCTTGAGCTTCATTATATTTACTTGAGCCTACTTTGTAGCGCTTAAGGTTTATAGCTGCCGTATTCTCTGCCTTAAGTTCCTGCTGTTCCTCAGGAGTAAAAACCCCAGACTCTATACGGGCTTCTCCAGCGCGCTCTTCGGTGAGGAACTTACGGTAGACTCCTCGGTATCTAGCTATAGAACTCTTCATGATATCTGCAGGGATATCCTCGTAGACATTCGTAAACTCCTGAGAGAAGGTCTCCTCTATGTAATCCTTCTCAGAACCAGAGAGCCCAAGCTCATTAGATATCCTATTGAACGCATCAGAGTTCCGTTGCTTAGCCTCCCGCCTAACCTTACCTAAGTTCGCAGTGTCCCCTGAGATTGCGGCCTTGGCCCTTTGAGACAAAGTGTAGCGATAGGAGTCATCGTTTCTGTAGTCTGAGATTAGACCAGAGAGTTCATTGTAGGCTTCTTTGGTCATCCTGTTGTTGATACTAGACTCTAGAAGCTCTTCATGAGTAAGCTGGCCGGTGACCGCTTGTCTCCTAAGGTTGTCCATGACGTCCAGAGGAACGCGAGAGAAAACTCCAGCGTCCCACACTCGTCCAAGGTCAACTAATAGGCCCATGCCTATGGTACCGTCGATATCGCCAGAAGCCATGGAGCTTTTGATCTCGGCGTGTACGCTCTCGAAGTCTCCATCCTTTGCTAAGCGCTGAGCGTATTGCCCTAGCTTATCGTCACGAACCTTAGCTTGATTCTTCTGGCGTACACCTTCGGCCATACCATTGAAGCGCTCAGTAGTAACCCGGAGATCCTCTATTGCCTTCTGTACTTCTGGAGTCTTCAGGCTAGACAGACGAATACCGTCGGCATCTGGGGCATCTACAGCCAGCAGGAGGGCATCGGCCATATCTTCTAGGTCTGTCAGACGATCAAAGGAATCTTCCTGACTGAGGGCCTGAGTCTGCTGCATACGTAGTTGATCCTTGAGATTATCAAGGACTACAACTACTGCCGTGTCTCTATCGAAACCAAACTTGTCCCGCCCGATTCTAGTGAGATCTGTGATTTCACCACGGAGCCTAAGGGTATCGGGAGTAGTTCCCATCCTAAGGGCTTCTTCCATACGTGGAGCCATTTCAGTGTTAAAGTGGTTATTAACAAACGAACTATAGTTATTAAACCTCTGCTTCTTCTCTTCAGCCTGCCAAAGGGCAATGCCCTCGACACGAGCCTCAAGCTTAGCTTGGGTTATAAACTTAGCGGCTCCCTCCATGTACGCTTGGTTAGCATCCGGGGGAAGGAACTCACTCATGATTCTTGTGGTCTCAGCGTCAACCCTTTGGCGCACATCGTCTGGGGTACCAATAGCTTCCTGAGAGATCCCATAGTTACTCTCTTGTAGCCTGCGGCGCAGCTCAAGCATAGCCTCTTGGCCCTTGAGTATACCAAGTCCCTCATTGTAGCCCTGAGCTACACCGTAGTCCAATAGACCTTGGCCTTCAATGGGTGGAAGACCCATCTGAGCTCTGACTCTATTCTCTACACGATTAGTTTCTTCAAAAGACTTCTCCATTGAGAAGAAGTCCTTAAGTGCTTTGTTGCCACTAGCTAAGGCCTCAGCCATCTGTCGAAGCTTCTCGCCTTCTCCAGATACTACAGGAGTCTCAGCAGCCACTACGGGCTCTGCCGTAGGCCTAAGCCCCGGCAGATTCCTATAGGACTCTTGCTGTGGCACGTAGCGCTTTTCTACTCTAGTTAACTGCTTTGCCATAGCTTACTTCCAGAATCCTAAGGCATCAACCTCAGGAGTCCCGGCCCTTTCGATTACTCTTGTACTACCTATAGAACCAGAGAACGCGGGTTCCAACATCTTACCTTGGGAGAAACCAGAGACACCAGCGCTTATCAGCTGAAGAACTCCGGGCCCAGTAGTTGTACGCTGGTTCAGTAGTGACTGAGCTTCATTGATTCGACTCTGGCCTCGGACTACAGCCCCGCGCTGCTCAATTATATTCTGGTTCTTAGACCACTCTTTAGAGGTCTCAAGAGTACCAATGTCTGCTTCTTGCTGTATAACAGAGGCCACAGCGTCACGCACTGTAGTGCCTCCACCGACTCCTGCGTCAGCTATACGAGAGCTAATGGTCGCGCGCTCTCTAGCTCCCTGTCGGTAACGGCGGACTTGATCCATAGTAATCTTTGTGGACTCTTGGAGACCACGAGTCTGAAGTAGCGCAAGATCACTAGCAGTCTGTCGCTGAGCCTGAAGAGCCATACCTTGAGCCTGCTCAGTGAGCTGGGCGTTGGTTCCTCTTATTTGTGCCAGGGTTGAAGCTACTTGTGTTAGCGCTAGTAGTGCGGCAAGGGACATTGGTTACTCCTTTCTTTGTGAATGTTAGACCGTGGGTATTAAAGGTATCAAACCCTAGGTACTTTAGAAACTTGCGATTCTTTTTGTTACACTTACAAGTACCACCAAAGAGCCGGTTTCTAGCGTGTAGCTGCCAGCCCCTAAGTATTTCCGTAGTAGCTCTTAGGAAAGCTCGGATGTTCCATGGTTTTCTTTGGAACCCAGTTCCTAGGAACCATGGAGTCACTACGATTTCCCCGTTGTGTATTTGTTGGTAAGCTCCAGTGATACCTACGATTCGCTTAGTTGCGACATCAAGGAATACCCAACAAGAGTCAGACCCTATGAGCCAATCTAGAGCTATTTGATGTGGAGTGTACTTTAGATCCTTGAAAAGAGAGCTTGAAGTAAGTTCCTCCATGGATAGCTCATCGAAAGTCATAAGAACGAAACGGTTCATGTGTTTCTCATAGACAAATTCTTCAATAGTGAAATCCATGGATTAGCCCCAATCTCTAGATACATCTAGGTTATAGCTCACATTGTTTATTTGCACGGGGAAGTAACTCGTGCCCACAACGGATAACTTGGCGCGTCGAGCCGGTGCCATCACTGGTAGTCTGGTGGGTACTGGTGAATCATTGGAATTATCAGGAGAGACCTCAGAGTCCGTTGTCGTCAGTGGTACAATCTGGCGAGTCCTAGAGGGCAGTCCCTGTCCCTCGATGACAAAGGAAAACTCTCCACCTAACCAGTCGAACTGGATGTTCTCAATAGTTATCATGAGGTCATTTCTAGGAAGGCCGTTGTCATCCCGTATAACTAAAGGACTAAACTCTAGTTCCCAGTCAATGATCTTGCCGGTGATTACATCTATGGGAACATCGGAATCTGTAGTTACAACTCCGGCGTCTGTGATGTCCAGCTGTTTCCCTGTGTCTGCGTTTATAGCGATAGAGCCAGAGCTTACAGACAAAGTGTCACCGTCGCCTACATTAGAATGTAGCTCATAGTAATCTAGAGCTATGTCTGTGTAGGATGCACTGGTGTCCATCTGAAGTATGGTAGCTGATGAAGTAACAAAGAGAACACTGGCGTCATCGGTGACGTGCACATAGGCTATGTTCTCGGGCATCTCCCAAGAACTCCAAGCCATCTGAGTTAGCTGACCGTCTTCTCGCTTGTTAAACTTATAGATGTAAATTGTAGGTGTCCCCTTCTTATAGAAGAGAACTAGATGCTCCGAAGGAACATACAGCATTTGGGTTACATCACTAGGAATAAACCGTGGAACCGTAGAGCTCAAGAGGCTTCCCTCGGTGGCAATCTGCTGATCGCTTAGTTTATACTCCAGTACACCAAGGTAAGGGGTGTGAGCCAGAGGCAACAGCAGACTCGCTGGAAGGGCAAGAGGTTCTAGTGTATTGACCAGAGAGTAACTTGTGGCCTCATCAATAGCCACAGTCTGTGGTGTAAGACTATCGTACCCACTGTGTAAGACATATTGTTTCCTTGGGCTCACTAGGATCAGTTGTTTACTGAAGGGTATAGCCCAGAGAAGTTCACTGAACTGAACGCTGGTGGGAAAGACAACGAGGGGGTCGCTGTCTAGGACTTCTGTAGCTGTATCAGGGAACCAGTCGTAGTACTTCCCTACCTTAGACAGGGCCACATAGTTGTCACTAAGGAGTCCTAACCTGTTTCTATAGAACACTAGGTTATTCAGTGTCCGACCGACAAAGTCCGGCATCGGCGCGCTATTGGAGTCTCCTACTAGACGCCCTAGATCGTCATAGTCATCCACGTCGGAGAAAGACCACCCGGTGGCTGTGCTGTAGGTAAGTAAGTGGGGAAGCGTTGCTTTATTTAGTTTGTATCCATGGTTGGGACAGGCCGTCTCTACATAGGTAGCTCCATCAAACCTGACGTAGTACCCTTCAGATACTTGAAAGTAGGCATTTTGTAAGGGAGAAGGAGGAAGTGTCTCGTAAGACAGGGTTGTATTAACGAATGTCTGGGCTGCCCCATTAGGATCTATAGGCGCTGGGATTAGACTATAGCATCTAATTTCAAAATCAGAATTGGATGTAACGTGGAACGTAGGGGTCTGTGCCATAATGGTGGAGTCAGCCACCAGATAGACCATGTTGCTACCTATCCCGACTATTATAAAGCCCGCTGGGGCCGTAAGCCCTGTGGATATAGCGCTGCGGAGATCTGCTGTAGTATCTCCTGGAGCTATAGTTCCCGATGTGCTGTCCGACCAGAGACTTGCGCCTGTGGCGCTTTTACACTCAACTACAATCTCCCAGCTAAGCCCTTCGTATACCTGTGGTATATAGATCATAGCGGCTGTGCCTGGAGTAGGAGAAGGTGCCACGGACGAGGCTGTGACTGTCTTCTTCTTATTAAGAACAATCATTGTGTCTAGAATAGGAAGGGTCACAAGGTCAGAGCTGGTGGCTCCAGTGAGATACGTAGTGGGATCTGTGATAGTCACAAGTTCTGGAGTAAAAGGATCAAAGAGCCTCAGGTTGGTGCCATCCCAGTTGACAAACCAAGTGCGATCATCCGTAGTCTTAATGGTACCAATGATCCCATTCAAAGGGGAGGCCGATGTGCTAAGGAGCTCTGTTCCCCAGCGCGGCCCTCGGATACCCTCAAGCAAATCAAAGAGCACATTAGACGAACTCTCGTGTTGATTCTGGAGCCTGAGGTTTGGAGACTGCTGGCTTATACCACCGTGTACTCCGGGTAGATTAAACTTCATGTTAGTACCTCGGTATCCGGGGACTCACGTGGGTCGAAAGCTTCAGAGACCCCAGCATAGTCTTTCGTTTCTGACGGAGATCCCAAGCCTTAGCAGCAGCTTCAGCCATTAGGATATCTCTCTGGATAACATTGGCGTCTGCTCCGGCCTCTGATTTCATCTCAAGCTTAAACGCAAGTCTAGCTTTATGAAGCACAAGCATCTGCAGACACCCCGGTAGCTGCGACCAAGAGAAACCAAGAACAACGTACAGGCTCACACTGGACTCGAAGGTTTTCTCCATAGTAGCAAGGTCAATCAGTCGGTTGTCACTATCGACCATAACCTCATCGTCACCTTGAGGAACAAAGACGTCAATAGTATTTCCAGGGACTACTATTGTACCATCGGTCTCTGGGCTAAGTGTCATGTACCGAGTGTTGAAGTTCCACCCAGGAACTAGGGTATCAAGGATCACTTGCCTCAAGACCGAACGGGCTATCGTGCCCTCTGCGTATACATCCAGATCATCAACCGAAGCTATAGGTGCCAAACGAATACCAAGGAGCATTCGGTTGATTACCTCAAGTTCTGTTAAGCGTTCCATAGTTACTCCTTAAGTATTAAATCGGTGGACAGAGGAGGATTTGAACCCCCGTGGATTATTAGTCTTCAGGTTTACAGCCTGATGTCTTCAACCGCTCGACCATCTGTCCAAAGTTAAATGGGGGCATCCCAAAGGACACCCCCAAAGAAAGCTTAGTTGCTAAGCGAATCCAGAGTCAGCTCGATGGCACACTCAGGTCTAAGGACACCGCCGCCCACCAGCATATAGCTGACGTTCAGCTGACCAAGGTGCGTCAGTTCTTCTGACATCTTAGTAGCAAGCCCCTGCTTCACTACGTTACCAACGCACTCAGGAGTCCAGATGACACCAATGGTCTTGGAGGCATCGACAGTGTGGTTGGTGTGAACCGGAGAAGTACTCAGGGTATTCGGGGTACCACCTGAGGCGTCACCAGTTGCAGTAAGGTTAGAGCTGGGCACCATATTGGACTTGCCAATGTTGATACCACCAATAGGCGGCAGAGTGGCATTGTTGATGTCAGCACGCAGTGACATATAGTCAGCGTTGCTGAGAGCAAAACCATTCTCCATCACAGCACGAACCAGAAGGTTGTAGTGATAGGGGCGCAGGGCCATGTGGCGATTCATATAAGGAACCTTCTTGGTGTCGAAGATATCGACAGCCGCAAAGATCGCCTGAAAGAGAGCCATAGCCACTTCGCCTTCAGTAGCTGCACCACCAGCGCCAATCTTGAAGCTATCAGATACAATCTGTGAGCCCCCGTCGGTTTCGCCAGCGATAAGCGCGGCGCTTCTGGCGGCCTTGATGATCTCTGCGAAGTTCATGGTGTCTTTGGTTTCGGCGAGAACCTGAGCTGCACCACGTGCATAATCCTGACGGAAATCAAGGTGGCCAATGAGATCATACTCAAGAGGGAAGAAGAGAGCAGCGTAGATGATATCATCAATGGTGATGGTGCGCTCTGCCTGCTTGGTAGAGTTGATGGTGATAGGAGTGCCGGCCTTATGGAAGCCCCCCTGAACAACGCCAGTATGCGGGAACTGTGCGCTGGTACCTTCACCAATAGTAATACTGCGAACCTTGCCCTCTGTGAAAATCATGTCATAGAAGATGTTCATGATTTCGCCAGCGAACAGCTTAAGACCAAGCGCTCGACGATCGGCTTCTGTGGTCTCTACGCCCAGGCTAGCAAGTGGGATAATGCTTGTGAAATCCCCAGATGGAAACGTAGTCATCGTTTATTCCTTTGTTAAAACTTAGACAGTGCAACACGCTTGTATACTTCAGCAGTATACGCGGGATCTACACCATAACGCTTGTCCTTTTGCGCTGCCATCTGCTCACGGAAGGAGGCAAAAGGAACTATAGCTGCTGGTGCTGGAGCCCGAGGTGCTACGGGAGCTGTGGGAAGCTGTGTGGCCGCTGCTTTTTCAGCCTTGGTTGAACCGTTTACCGCAGTAAACCTGTCCTTCAGGGATCTAATAGCAGCAAGGGCCTCATCCTTGGTTCCACTTACCAAGGCAGCGTTGAATTTTTCAGCATCTTCAGAGCTGTAGGAAGTTCGCGCCCAGCCGATCATCTCAGCGTAGGCGTCCTGTCCCCCAGCTACAGACAGAATCTCGTTGTTACGTGTGGCCTGTCGAGACCTCATGCCTTCATAGGTGAGTTCGACCACTTCAAGAGGCGCTCCAAGTTTCTCTGCAAGAGCTTTGAGGGAATCCCCTGAGAGTTCTCCTTTGGTAGCAAGCTCCTCGCTGAAAGGCTTAATGACCTCTGAGAAATCCACAGATTCTGTGGACTCAGGAGCTGTTGGAGCCTCTGGTACCACTGCTGGCTGAACGGCGTCAGTAGAAACAGCTGGAGTAACCGCCGCTTCCGCAGCGTCCACAGTAGCCGGGGGCGTCTTTTCAAGAGGGACTTTTGCACTGGCGAGTACGTCACTCATTTACTTTACCTTTCCGAGGTCAATCTTCAGGGTAACCTGATTGCTATGGTTTGCCTTACCACCTGTGTTAATCGTGGTATCCTTGGCATTCACTGGGCGAACTTCCATAGTTCCCTCAGCAATGCGCATCTTGATTTTCCCACGCATAGCAACAGCCTTAAGCTTATCAATGTCACCCTTCACAGTTGCTGCGGGGGCAGCTTTAACCATAGTGTCATCCATTGGGGCAATAGCATCAGCTGCTGCCAGCAGAGCATCAGCGTCCTTAGGATCAGCTGCCATTACGTCTTCTACTTTTTTACCACGGGCCATTATCTAGTTACTCCTTTGATTATATCTGGGCCAACTGCGTTAGCCATGGAATCCATCGCCTGCTGCTGTTGTTCTGCAGCAAGCTCCTCTGGTGTCTTAAAGAGACCAGCGATCTCAAGTCCTCTAAGCATTGCCATCTTCTTAGCCAGGGCGTCATACTTAATTAAGACAGCCATTTGAGGTACGCTCAGGATATCTCTGAGAAACATCTGCAGGTTATCGAGTTCCAAAGAACGCCCGAGTCCCTGCAGACCAGTGGTGACTATTGGTAACAGATCGTTAACATTAAGTGCACCATAGTCGCCCTTCTTAAAGAGCGCACGAATCAATAGAAAAGCCATGGGCGACTGGATGTTTCTAGCCAGTGTACTGTAGGTACCACCCTTGGACTTCTCAAATTCATTAGCCATCATCCGAATCTCTTCGGCTGTGACACGCTCGGCTTCACGTCGGATAACCGAGGGCATCATGAAGGTTATGTCCAGCTCACGCTTGATACCCTCAAGGAACTGGATGAAGTTGCTCATGTCGTAGACCTTGTTAGCTTGGACTACGCCAACGTCTCCAGCTTCACCACTGATGATCTCAGTGTTTTCAGCGTCTGCTACATCCTGAGCCTTGGTCACACCGTTAGGTCTGACGGTAAAGATTACTTTGGCTAGAGCCGTAGCGCTGTCTTTAACTATCTGGGTTCCACTCTCGTAGGTACGGATGTCGCCCAAGGACTCTTCTACAGGCCCACGACCATAGTCTTCTCCAGCCACAAGTTCCCAATAAGGCACGTGAATCCAGAGACGGTCGTTGTTTTCCTTAATGCTGCTACTAGCGACTTCCGAAGAACCAACGAACTTTTCTATAGTCCACTGGTTCCCATTGCGGAAAGCTCTGGTGTAGAGTGTGGTGTAGCCTTGAGCTATCTCCTGTTCACTTAGGGGCGGGAGCTTCTTTCGTGTCTCATCATCCACAGGGAACGTTTGTCTGAAGACAATCTCAAGCAGGTCACCACTGGCCGACCTAGTACATACCCAATCTTCCATGGGTATAAGCTCAAGTTTATCATCGACATCCAAGTAACAGGAGTCTCCAGCGACCACGAGCTGCTGAACGATCATCTGTAGTTTTTCCCTGTGTGTCTCAGTGTCCAACAGTATTGTACTGTTGTTTTCTATAGAGACAAAGGATTCCCTCAGGGCATCGTGCATCGTCTTATCGTTTGTCACCTGTATACCCTTGGACATATTCCTAAGGTCTACGCTGGCGAGATCCAATTTGAAGAATGGGATACCCGGAGGAAACAGAATGAGGAGCAACTGTGAAACCAAGTTAGACACGAGACGTGCACCATGGCTCTGGTGTGGATGCTCAATAGGCTGACCCGAGGTGTGTCCGCTAGGTGGCACCACTAATGGTTTGGTCAATCTAGAGCATTCCCTAGCTATCGTGAGTTTCTGCTCTTTGTACGTTCGGAGCTCGTTGAATCTTCTGGCTCCGGGCTGACTCACGTTGAACCCACGGAACTTATTGAAATTAAGGGATTGTTCCATAGGCTACTTTCCTTTTGGAGCACCGGGTATCAATAGGCCCGGTGAGACGTTAGGAACCGACAGCCCGAGGATCGCTTGGATACTTGGGGTTAAGTTCCTAGAGAACTGACTTATGTCACTAGAGGTACCCCTGGGTCTGTTGGGTCTCTCCGGTGGTTTTAACACAGGTAACGGGGGGAGCACCTTCTGTTGCGGGAGGTCTATGGTAGGCAGAGTTACCTTTGGGGTCTTGAAGAGAGACGTAAAGAACTCTCCTACCCCTTTGAATAGGTCTGAAATAAAGGACATAACTTAAGTCTCCTCCATGATACGTTTGATTACAGTTATCACCTCCTGATTGCCGATGTCCTTAAGGACACGTTCAGGACTATAGTCTCTAAAGGACGGGAGTTTATTAGGGAACACCTGTTCCAAACGTTCCAGAAGTTCTCTTACAGATATCATAAGTTACACCTTAGGTTACACTTTAGGTTATCTTTATTTTGTCCCCCCTTAAGAACTGAGTTCATGTCACAAGTCCTAAAGTCCGCTCTAGATGCACACTCTAGAAGTAACGCTAAGAAGTCACGAGCAGTTTGTTCATCAGCCTTAACCACCTGCATCTTTTATCTCCTGAAGTAATCTCTGGTAGTTCTCTGGGAACTCTGTAGTCCACATTTCACTAGGTACTACAGGCTGCCCATTGATCTTGGCTAGACAAAAGGTAGTCTTTAGGTCATCTACAGTAGCTCCGCAACTCTCATAGGTAAAGCGCACGGTGTTCCATAGATCTCTATAGTCAAAACCTTTGACCTCTATATGTGTCAGGAGAATCTCTTCGGCCCTTTTACTTCCGATACTAGGGCACCCAGAGAAACCATCGGCCCCATCTCCAACGAGACATTGGTAGAATAGGGTGGCGTGGGCTGCATTACTATTGATCCACCTGAGTTCTCCAGAGAACGGATGGTAGTTCCATCCGGGTAGCGTATAGAAGTCTTTGTCATTAGACACTACACAGGTACTGCCGTCTTCTTTGTGGTGGTAGCCTATGATATCGTCGGTTTCTAGAGGCCTAATAGAGGAGACCACCAGCAGTTTATCTCTATACTCTTGTCTAAGCCAAGCCCTTAGAGTCCTGACGATACCTGGGGTCTCATCCCTATGTGCTTTGTACTGGGGGTAGAAGCTATAGCGAAAGCACCGGACACCGGGGTTCGCCAGCCCAAGTCTGAAGTCAGGAACCCCGGTGTCGTCCAGTAGAAACTGGAGCTTCTGTTGTATGGCGCACTTGGCAGCCTCAAGAGGATCAATAGGTTCGGCCACTTGTCCATCGAAGTCAACATCAGCTTTGTCGTGGTTCATCAGGCCATACCTATAGACCAAGGTATCACCGTCGATCAAGAGAAGTTCACAGGGCTTCTTGGGATTCATAGAGCCTCCTTTGGGCCTACGTATCCCGGAGGGGCGTAGGCTTTAGCTAGGGGACAATCCTCTGGTAGCAGAGGAGTATCCTTTAGGTGCTCGATAGGTCTCACGCACCAAGGGACACAGTCCCGGTACTTGTACACAGAACAGAGCTTTGTTTGAGTATTTAGGAATACGCAGGGCTTATGCGTGAAATGTACTACACCCTCTATGTAGACCTTATGGTAGCAGCATCGTCCACACTTTTGACATAGAACTTTAGGGTCTCGCTCGTTCATAGGTTTCTCCAGTGGTCTAAGGAAGCCCAGAGCCCATAGTCTATAGGGTCTGGTGTAGACTCCCGCTCCTTTAGGATCTCTTGATGACACTTAAGACAATAGGTATATTCGTTTTCTTCATCAGAGCATTTGTCTTGATGCTTAATATAATATCTTACTAGTTTTTGCATCTGCTCGATCAGCTTGTCTTTCGCCGCAACCAGCTCGGTGATACTCTGCCCCTCCGCACACAGGGAGGCCTGTTCTTCGATCAGGCTATCGTGTGCCCGTTCAAGAATGTCGGTTCTGGCCCGCGCCTCGGCAAGCTCGCGCTCAAGCTCCCTTGCTAACTTCCAAGCGTACGCCTCAGCCATGTCCTCATATTCAATTCCAGACCTGATAAGATTGTTCACTCTCTCTACTTCTGTATCTACTATCGGAGTATCAGTGGGTTTCACTCCAGTTACTTCCTTCCTTAGCGCCTCCAGTAATCGGACAGCGCATCTTATAGTAGTCCGTAGCATGCGCAAAAGCGTCCTTAACTACGGACTTGAGAACCTTAACATGCTCAGGCCTAACTGCTAGCTGCCACTCATCGTGTACATGAAGCAGCCACTTATAGTCTACCTGAAGTTCTCTAAGTTTCCAGTCAAGATAGATCTCAGCCCGCTTCATTAGGATAGCTCCGGCTCTCTGGTTAAGCTCGTTAAGAATACTATGTTCTGATCTAACTCGGAACATCTGTCCATCCAGATCAAAGAGGAACCCTCGCTTCTTGTTAGTTTCAACTAGAAGCTCCTTGAGTTGTACCAGAGCAGGAAGCCCTTTCTCAAGACGATTTTTTATCCATCGTCCTTTCTTAAGATTCAAGTTCTTATCCCAGCTCTTAGTAACTATTCGTCCAAGCTTAAGCAGCCCCGCTCCATAGACATAAGCATAGAAGATTGTCTTACCGGGATCATCTCTATCGACACCAAGGGCTATAGCATTGCGCCAGTGTATATCATCCTTGTTCTCTTTGGTTCCATGGATGGCTGCATGAGCGTAGGCTCCACCATCAAAAGGAAACAAGAAGTGACTCAAGGTTCTAAGTTCCAACTGGTCAGCATCTATGCCTACCATTGTGTAGCCTTCTGGTGGACTGAAGAGACTTCGGCATTCCTTACCAAGGTAAGCACGAGAACTAGGGACTTGGCCAAGGTTCGGACTATTGTGTGTCTGGCGTCGGGTACCAGCGCCACAGCCCTGGACTTGACCGTGGATCTTACCCTCTGGTGTCACGAAGTTTAACCACGACTTTTCACCTGTGCTAACATAGGAGAGAATCTTAGAGGCCGTCTTGTACTTTCTAATGAGCGCCACTTCGGGCATGGTACCCATGTTCTCTAGGTCTTCTAAGACGTCATCATCCATCTGAGGGTTCCCCTTGTCTGTGAAGACTTCAGGTTCCCAGCCATACTTCTGGTTTAGACAATGGACTATGTGGTCTGTAGAGTTGGGGTTAAACTCTATGGTCTCCCAGACTTCATACCAGCCCCCCTTGACTCTCCCAAGTTTCTTGTTGTTAACCTTTGATATCGCACGCTTCTTGAGCTTCTGCCAAGGTGGGAAGCTTTTCTGAAGCTCTACCCTTAAGGTATCCAACTCATCAGCCAGCTGTACCGCAAGTTTCTCGGCACCTTTGACATCAAAGTTTACCCCTTGTTGCTCTTGTCTCACAAGTATTCCGGCGACTTCCATCTCAAGATCAACAGCTGACTCACTTGTTGTCCAGCGTTTTAGTTCCTCATATAGAGCCTGAGTAACTACAGTGTCTTGGTTACAGTAGTCGAGCATCTCTGGACTGTAGTGTTGCCATGTTTCATCTGGAGCTGTGCCCTTTAGGATACCTAAACGATAGCCCCAAGCCCGGAGGCTATGGCTTCCAATGAGGTCTGGGGGAGTCGCTCGTCTCCAAGGTGCTTTACTCATGGTAAGCTGATAGACGTCAGCGGTTACCAACTGTGACCAGACCTTAGTATCCAAGGGTAAACGCTTTGGTTGGAACCACGGATACAGCTTCTGTATCGCTGGTATATCGAAGGCAATAACATTATGTCCACAGATTCTGCGGTCAGTCTCATGAAGTCTGAGGAGACCAGCATGTACATCCTCTGGTGCGTAACGAACTGCTGTGTTATCCAGAGGATCACGAATGACTAGACAGTGGATCTTGGTTAGCTGGGGGATAAGGCCATCAGTTTCTATGTCAAAGATCAGAGGGGTTTCCATAAGTGACACCACACTTCCCAAGCCCCCCGTGTCCACGGGTGTAACCATGGATTACGCTCGTGCTTTTCTATCTCTCTAGTAGTGCCTCTCCAGAGTTTTGGATGAGGCGAGTGAGACAACATAAACTCACCTCCACCTCTGGTTAGAACCCATGACTTGAAGGCTTCAAGCTTAGGGTCAGAAGTCTGAGGGGAAATCTGGAGGCGGCTCATAAGCTTCTATCTCCTTCATTGTGAATGTTATAGGATCATACTCAAGAGGAATGACCGTGCCGGTGTACTCACCCATCGGCCTATTCTTCAGATCTCTTAGTAAGGGACGATTGCGTAGCTTAGGATCTTCGTGCTGATTGTCACGCTCAAGAGCAAACACGTGTTCGGCCCATTGCTTAAGCGCTCCCGCACCAAGTAGATCATCAAGGTGCACACGTCCTCCTTCTTCGTGTGGCTTACCATCAGCTTTTCGTAGGTGACTGATGACAAAGAGGGGAAACTCCAAAGAGGTCTGAAGCTTCCCTAGTTTTACAATTAGGTTACGGGTCTTCTGGTTTATGTCTCGATCGTACTGGTCGATGATAGCTGTAATGTGATCTAGGAATACTGCTTGGCATCCTAGGCCTTGTACCATGTAGCGGATGTGACTTAGGATTAGGTCTTCATCAAAGCCTATCTGTTTGTCATATAGTACCACACGGTCTTCTGTAATCAAGGTAGTAACAGCCTGTAGGCGCTCATCATCAGAGACCTCAGACTTAGCTGTGTGGAAATCCTTGCTGTGGAGTAGCGTCAGTAGTCCATTGAGTGTATTCTTGGAGGGCTCCTCAAGATGAATCACTCCTATCTTGAGCTTCTCTTTGTAGCAATGGGCTTCCAGTTGTTTGAACAACGTTGTCTTACCTATACCACTGCCAGCAGTGATAAAAATAAGTCCAGGACATATACCGGGAGTTGTCTCATTGAGCGTGGGTATAGGCCAAGAGATCCCACGCTTTGGTTTTTCAGTGAGAATCTTGAAGTAATCCGCCGGATCTATAATGCCCCGAGGTTTCCACACTCGGGCACCTTGGTAAGCCTCAAGCATTCCGGCGCGACCTCTGGATAACCATAGATCATTGAGGTCTTTGGTATCTGCGGGGAGGTTCATCACGCGGAATTTTGAGGAACCGAGGGCTTGACATACCTCCTGTGTAGCTTTAGTTCCAGCCTCGTCGTTATCGAAACCAAGGTAAACCTCTTGGTATCTGTCGATCCAGTCAAGGTTAAACCGTAGAGTTTCTAATGCTCCCTGTGCACCACAAGGAACTGAGACCACATGGAAACCAACAGGACTAAGGGCCTCATAAGCACTGAGGGCATCAATTTCTCCCTCAGTTATTAGGAGCTTGAGACCACCGTGGTCACCATAGATTCTACGTCCAAAGAGCAGGTGCTTTAGCTGAACCTTAGGTGCCTCGGCACTGTAGACTCGGAAGTTTTTATCCTTATCGCGCACCTTTTGGAACAAGAGGTTACCTTCGTTATCAAAGTAGCAGGCGACCTGTAGGTTCGGGATGCAACCATAGGTAAACTTCCGACAAACTTCAGTGCTTAAGTTTCTGGTAGGCAGCGGTCGATACTCTAGGTCACCCAGTGATACGAGGGAACCACTGGGTGTAACCTTAGAGCTATCGCCACCAACGTCACCACAGCTGAAGCAATACGTGTGGTCTCCGTAGTCCGTTAGTGCGTCAGAGGACGCGCAGCTTGGACATGGCAAGTGCGTTCGCATGAGCCACCTCGGCTTTCACGTCGATAACGGCTGGAGGATCTTGGATAACTATGTACTCGAAGTTCTTAGGAAGCCTTTGACAGCCGCTTCCATGAGTCTCCAGTTTTCCATTAGGTAAGACCTTGTAGATTTTATACCCAAGCTTAGACCTGCGGCAGACACCTGCCACTATTGCTCTAGGAGGAGGGGGGAGCTCACTTGCTTTAATCCAGGGGGTCATTGGTTATCCTTTCGTTTCTTCTGACTATCAAGAAGCTTCTTTAGTAGCTTCCTACGATTCTTGCGGTTTAACTTAGGGAAGTCATCCGGGTGTAACTTTGGTTTCATCAGAAACTTATGTCCTCTCTGTCGATTCCTCGGTCGCCCTTGTTCGTGGTGACACCCATAGTCCCACGCTTCTGCTTGAACTTGTGTGGTGGGGCGCCCACGAGTTTCTTCATGGGGTAATCGCACTGGTCACAGGTAACAGAAGGGGTACCAGAGATGCTATGGAAAAGGTCGGTCTCATGGAGACAATCGGGGTTAGTGCAGCGATAGGTGTACGTGGGCATTGGTTCTCCTTAGTACCTACAAAAGTAGTCCATCAGGCCTACGATTACAAGAGTAGTCACAGCTACACCCGTGACTACGACCACTGTATAACAATAGATTTTATCAAGAAGTGTTCTATTGTCCATTAGTTAATAGCATCCTTTGAAGCTTCGGTACCATAGGTACCGACTATCCCAAGGAGTTCCCCCAAGCGCCCATTGACTAGACCAAAGAAGCCAAAGACATCCTCCTTTTTATCAAGAGTTTCAATGGCATTCCCATTAGCATCCACCGCGGAGACATCAATCTCGAAGTTTCCGGTGCCATCGTTAGCTCTTGTCAGAGCTACTGTCGCTGTCAGCTTGGTTCCCAGATCGTTTACCACGGTTACGGTTGTTACGTGTTTCATTCTTTCGTTGCTCCTTTAATCTCTTTTGAATCAGTCGTTTAATCGCTGGTACACCCAATAGTTCAGGAGGAATCAATGGGCTACGCATGAAGTACACCTAATGCTAGATTCTTAATGTCAGCCATGGTTCTCTTAAACATCGCAAGTTCCTTTGAGAGCTCAAGGTACTCAAGCCCCTTTGCTTCAAGGCGCTGCTTAAGGCCAACGACTTCGGCATTGGCGTATTCTAGAGCTTTCTCAGCGGCTATCCTCTGTCTGTCCGTAATGACTATAGTGTCCTTAAGAGAGGCTATAGTATCTTGAAGCTCCTTGATCTTAGATGCAATAGGGCAACTGTTGTGCATATCAGCCACAGATATTCTTATGTCAGTCATTCGTACCACCACTCCTCAGGTATTGATCGTCCAATGTGATACTTGAACCCGTGCTTGACGCACCAGTCCGAGTACCGTGTCTTACTCCGGGGGTTGATCTTATTGTTAGCCATGAAGACAAAGCGAATGTCCTTCTCTGGATTCGCCATCTTAACCCGAAGCATCTTGGTTCTATCGATACTATCGAAGAAGCCCTTGGCCTCTACGTAGATACCATTGGGCAATAGGAAGTCTGGGATATACTCAAGCATGTAGCCCAAGTGTTTATCCTTGGGCTCATACTCGAAGGATAATCCTCGGCGTTCCATGTCGGATACAAGCGCTGCCTCAAAGGTGGAACGCTTGCCATTCCGAGGACGTGCCGAGGCCCACCACGGCTTACGTCCATAGACTCTTGGTTTAGGCATTAGTTACCTCTATGTCTAAGGTAGCACCTGAGTCTACTACTACAAGGATGTTTTGCCATCCAAAAGAATCAGGATGCCAACCACTATTACTTTTCTCCGATAAATCCCATGCAAACTCTGGAGATACTTTGATTACCCCTTTCCCGCACACTTTTGTGACTCCCCATGTTCCAATAGGCATGTCCTCTAGTGTGTACTCTCTAACTTCATGATCCTTACGTGTCTTAACTTTAATCATAGATTACTCCTTAGAAATCTGAAGTTCCATCGCTATCGAAGTCCGGGGCTTCTGGTGCAGCCACGAACCCTCCGGGTACACTGGTGAAATCAGCAGCACATGAGGCACCTTCGACAATAGAAATCAACTGTACCTTCTCAAGGTATAGCACTAGACCAACAGTCTTACGCTGGGTATCAATAGACTTCCTGAAGCTCATGACGATACGACCAGTGGAACCAGAGAACGCACGACCAGCGGCAGCATCAGACATGATGTTATTCGCTGAGTCTTTAATCACTGGTTTATTCTTAGAAGTAGCCTTCAGCAGGTAGAATCCAGTTTCGTTACCGTCGTCATCTTCTTCAGCTTTGCAGATGTCCTTGATCCTATAGGACTTGCGGTCTTTGGTAATCGTTGGTATCAGTTCGTTACCGACAGTATCATTAAGATCGTTGAGAGCCTTGAGGTAGGCAGCAACTACTGGATCTTTAGAGTCCAAGCGTAGGGTAACGGAGTACTTCGGTGGAGCAAAGCTGCCATCGGGAAGCTTGTAGCGATCAGGTGTCACGATATGAATGTAAGGCATAGGAGCAGCAGGTGTCACCTGAAGCTTGGGCACATTAACGTAGTCGCTGGTTCCAGAATTCTTAGCCATTAGTTTTTACCTCCAAAGATATTATCGGTCAGAGCTATAGCAGCACAGACGAGACCAGTGAGCCAAAAGGCTATAGGTGCAAGGTTCACAGGGGCAGCTGGTGACAGGATGGCGCAGTCGTTCAACATAAGTACACAGACCATAATAATGAGGGCAAGGGTTACATTGGTACTCTTCACAAATTCTCCTCATGCAAACGCATAGATAGCCTCCCGGATTTCTCCGGTTAGCAAAGTTCCCTTCTGGGGAACAGGTATCGGAAGTTCTTCTCCGGTCTTAGACTTGAAGTCTAGCTTGATAGCCTCTGTTATATCGAAGGTATCATACAGATCAGCAAAAGCCTCAGCTATTAACTGCTGACCACAGCGGGCAACATCTGGAGCCGTCAGACCGTAAGAGTCGTGGATTGTCACAAAGGGAATTCCCTTTGGAAGTCTAGAAACCACCATGGCCAAGTGAGTGGCATCCATGGAATGGGTAACATTAGGGCTATATGCACTTAAGTTTCTCCTTACATCTTGTTTGTCCGTGGGGACGCGGTAGTTAATAAAGACCGTCTGATTCTCCAGTGCTACCTGCTTTGTCTTGGTCTTTGGTAGACGCTGGATTACCTTGAAGCCGTCAGGTAGAAGCCATGAGATCTCAAGGTTCCTATCCATGTACTCCTTGGCTACATCACGATACCATTGCATTAGATCCGCAGTGGTTCCAAGCAATCCCATGATACAGCTATGGTTATACTCCCTTAGCTCAACAGCATGTACTTTGTCCTCCTTGCTCAAGAAGTTGTTAGGGCTTGCATTCAAGAGTTCCTCTTGTATCTGCTGACCCATGCCCATGATACTTACGTTATATGGAGTAGTCATGGTATTACGTTTGACTAGCTTGCGTGTAACCTTTCCTTTCCAATAGGAATCTTCAGGTATCACGGACTCCACACGTTCAAGGACTTTTGTGTAGATGTCGCTTGGTTTACTCATAGGAACCAAGGACACCAGTTCTGCTGTGCCTCGGTCTCTAACTGTAGTAGCCAAGTGCTGTAGACCATTGCATCTTCCGTCTCGGTTCACTGGAAGCTGGGTGTAGTCCTGCTTACCAAGGACAATACTTGTGTACTCTATACACCAAGCCAAGAAGCACCATGGTTTATCAGCATCAGTCCACCACTGATACTCGAAAGGATCAACAGCACACTGCAGAATTCTATTGTGGTTCACTCGAATAAAGGACACACGATCATCAAAGGAAACCTTGTCGTTACCCATAAGGTTAGACCCCTGAATCATATACCAACGCCATGCTTCAGAGTCTTTAGGAGATAGCGGTGTACGTTGGTGGAATCTCAAGAGGCTACGTGCCACATCGTTACCCTGAGGATTCAGGGAGGTAGCGATAGAATACACTCGGCCTCTATAGTCTAGACGATAGGGAAACCAGATGGCTTCATACTGAGCGAACTTCTTAGCTATGCTCATGGTTCTTAAGAACGCTAGTCGTTGGCCTACAGTGCGACTGTGGTAAAAGGTTCCGTAGGCTATAGCTGCCTGCTGTTTCCACTCATGAACCACGTCAGGCCTTGTAGCTTCCAGTGTTTTGTACTCCACGTAGGACTTCCAAGGCTTCTCTGGTATCACGATATCCACGTCATTCAAGGGAACTGACTTATGGTTAGTCTCATAAGCGTGCTTAAGATGCCGAAGTATCTCTTGGTTTATTTCCCAAGGCACAGCCCCTTGTTTATTGAGGATCTCTAGGCGGCTACCCAAGGCGCCCTCGGCTTCCAGCTGTATAGCTGTAGACTCTTGATGTGTGATAGCCAAAGAACGTAGCGTTAGGTAGCCCCCGTCATCTATGGTAGTCCAAGGCTTCGGAGGACAGACCATTGGCATATACATTGGGTGCATAGAGGCCATCTTCTCGATGCTACTCAAGACATACCTCATGACCTTTTCTGTCGGATACAATAGGTTCATTGTCTTGGTACCTATTGTTTCCGGGTGCACCTCAAAGAGACCAGAAGTTTCTATAGCTCCTTTGAGCATAGGATAGCCCACGCTCGTCAGTTCACTGGTAGTTCCACGGAGATCTGTGTGTTTAAGAGTGTCCTTGTACCATCGTATAGTTCTGTAGTAATAGCGTTTGTTCTTATTTTCTAAAGATTCTACCATGTGGGCGTAGGCTTTAGGCGACTTCTTCTTTAGAACCACATAGTTGAAGTGATCCAAGAGCAAGTGCCCAAGCTTTATAGACAAGGAAGATATACAGTTAAGGCTCTCGGACTTCTTAAAGTGTGCACGTCCTGAGAAAGCTGCGTCCATAAGGCACTTAAGAACTATGACCGAGATTTCCGTAGGTGTAAGACATAAGAAGATACCCTTTTGCACATTGCTATTGAAGGTCGTAGACTTAGCAAAAGTCCTTACGTAGTCTTCCATAGCTGTCATAGCTTTACATAAAATGTAGTTTCCTATGTCTGTGTAACTGAAGGCTGTCTCTGAATAGGTTCCTTTGTACTTGGAAACACCAATGTCTAGCCACTGTTGTTCTAAGGCTTCTTGGGTTTCTCTTAAGTCCATCTTAAGACTCCTTAAGTTTTTAGTTTTTACTTTAGTTTTAACTTAGGTTCCCCTTAGGAACTTAGTTCGTGACACTCGCGCTTTGGACGCGGGTTTGCGAAAGTTTCGTTTGGAGCTTTGGCGTACAACCTACGCTTCCATCAGGTTTAACTTTAGGATTGCTGATCTAAGATTACAAAGGTGCCACGCTGGACTCCATTGATCCCGGAATATCAGGTAGCCTCTAAGGCGTCTTAGATTCAGATCGAATCTTCTGGACACTTCTTCAGAATCGAAATGAACTCCGACCATTTCACCATCGATGACAACAACAGTTCCTCGGTACTCTTGTTTCGGAAGACCTGGAAGCTTAGCGATAACCTTCTGTCCCACCTGCCAGTTCATGGGACATCCTCCTCATCGGAGGATACCAAGGCCACAATAGAATCCACCAGTTCAGTCTCAAGATACTCAGGATAATCAGCCCCCCAGTCATCCTTGAACAGGAGATCAGCTTCAGCCTTAGCCAACAGGCCAGCCACAGTTTCTCTGATGTTAGCCATGGCTTCTGAGAACGCGAGGAATCCAGCGTCACGTGCTGCCAAGCGCTCAGAAACAACAGGCCAAGCATCACCACGGATAACCATGGATACCAGTTGCTTAGGTTTATCATAGGCGAGCTTAGTAAGGTATCGTCGGAGTTCGCTGGTGGACACTTTGTTAGGCACGAGAGCCTTTCGTATCTGGGGTTCCAGCTGCTCCAGTGTCTTGTGCGCCACACGGCGAAGGTTTTTCATTATGAATCGAACGTGCGTTAAGGTGTACTTCATTGGTTACTCCTCCATTAGGTTAGTCTTAAGAACTACCGGACGAACAAAGCGTCCCCAATCGTAAGCAAGCCAGACTCTATCAAGAGCCCCCAGTTCTTCATCAGAACTGAAAAAGCGCACAAAGAGAGCCTGCCCACTATCGTCCTCTGCGGATATCACACGTATACGATAGTACTTAGTGTACTGTGGAACATAGCACCCCAGAGCGCCGAGGACTATGTAGAGCTCCTGTCCTGGGCGAATACTTCGGACATCCATAGGCTACTCCTCCATTAGATTACGCTTGAGTATTGCACTCATGAGGCAAGAGACTGGGAACTCTTGAGCGTCGTCGTATTCAAAGAGTATGTATCCCCTAGACTCTGGTCGGTTTACCCTGTAGACGTTATCCACAGCATCCGAGTCAAAGTGTACCCCAACATAAAGCATAGTTTTATATACCACAGTCCCACAGTGTCTTCCGGGTACTAAATAGAGCCTGTCCGTGTAAACTTTCATGCCTACGTGCATAAGCTTTTCTCCTCCCTAAAGGAGCACCATCCACACATCCCACTGAACAAGTGGGCACCACACCTGGGACATCCTCCATTCTCAGGCCTCACGCCACCACAGCGTTCACACTTGTCTCCAGGTGTGACCTGTAGTCCACAGATTCTACATCTGGTTTCCTTAATACCCATAGTTTCTATAGGAGTATCCTTTCGAGTATCTTTTTTCTTCATTGTATTTATACTCCAGCTCCTTTGATATCCCACGTTCTTTCAGAAACGTAATGACATACTCTGGTTCATAGAACACAATGTCACTTGTGGTTAAATCATAGTGTCCGTAGTTCCCTGTGTAGGCATAGACCTGTGGTTCCTTTGGTATTCTCTTAGTCACCAAGGTCTCCCATTCAAGAGTCTTTAGTTTTCCAATGAGATTATCTAGGAACCCAAGGTGCAGAGTTTCCTTATAGGTATGCTGACAGGCATATCCTACAGACAAGTTAGTACACTCAGGTATCACATGGATTAACTTAGCGGTATCCGTAAAGGTACCACTCTCGTCGTACCATGTGTCCCCAAGTTTCCTGATTAGATCATCGGCGAACTCCTTAGAACAGCACTGGCCTCCCATTTGCCAGTTGATTACATCGGTGTAGCCAGCCCTATCGAAAGCTACGGCTCTCTTGAACTGCGTGAAATCTACGAGGGCATCTTTGATGATGCCCTGGATTCCTTTGCATCCAGTTTCTTCTTCGGCTGTCCATAGATAATAGCCGGGGACTTGAGCCTCAGCTAGACAACAAAGGATTTCACAGCCGGCACCATCGTCAGCGCCAAGGCACCCCACGCCTTTAGGCTGGGCACCAAGAAGACCAATAGTGTCAAGGTTCTTCCAGTAACCGAGGTTCTTAGTTCCTCGGTTCGTAGTGTCCACGGTGTCTGTGTGGGCTGTGAACAAGGTAGCGCTCTTGGAACCATCGGCCATCGGTACTACCCAGTGGTAGTTACCGTAGATATCACACCAAGGGAGGATGCTTGGAGTGAACTTAGCGAACCACCAGCGCATGAAACGCTGGGTTGCGGAGGGTTCGCCCCGGGGTTTCTTGAGTATCTCAAGCAATCTCGCAGGCTTGAAGTGTTGTCTTACCATCATTCAGCCTCCTCTTCGCCATCTTCTTCTATAGTTTCTTTGTCAGCATAAGAAGACCACCCCTCAGTAGATCTAAATGGGGAGCACCCAGCTCTGTTATATCCGTAAATCTTTCCTGTTGTGGTATCAACATAGTAGCTGTCCCCGTCGATGTAAGGAGCCAGAAGTTTACCGCTTGGAAGTTTTATGAGTTTCATGTGGCAGTCTCTCAGGCCAGTGGAGTAGCTATAAGTGAAACCTTTGGCTTCTAACAGTTTACAGAAAGCGTTCTCTAGCTTTCTTGTGGCATCGTTGGTGGTACCACTGACATACACCCGAGCATAGGTGTTATGCTTAAGATTCAGCAGTGCACGAGCACGGGTATTTCCAGTGGTCGGATGTGTTACATAAGCCAGAGCTATGTCAGAGGAGCAATAGGCTTCCACCGGATGGTGTCCATCTGTGTCATCGAAAGAAACAGCAGCGTATTTCATGCACGAGGCACTTACGCTACAGCCATAGTCTCCTCTCTCATAATTGGTGTAAACTTCGGTAAAAATCTCTGGAGCATTGGGGTCATCGCCGCTGACTATCTTGAAGTAGTCCTCAAGGTCGTGCTCACTATCACTAATAGCATTCAGACACTCCTTAAGAAACTTATTAGAAGGAGTGACGCCGAGGTGTTCCTTGAGGAAAGCCTGAAGACTGATGTGTAACCGGGGCTGCTCACGAAACATGCGTGTCCATGTGCTGTGGTAATACATGTGTACTGATTGATACAGAGGATTTCCGTTGGCCTTATCCAGTTTGTAGTCTAAGGTCATTAACTTTAGGAAAGCTGGAGGTTTAACGAACGCCATGCCCAAGCGAGACAGTAATTGCACAAGCTTCCATCCTGTGTGATCCTTATTCCACTTGGTGGGGAGCTCATGGAGAGTCTCCAAGGGAACAACAAGGGACACATGCTGAGCCTCAGTTAGCAACTGTTTGAGACTATTGATGCTGACTGTTGGCCACTGTCCTTTTATGGCCTCAAGGTTCTTGAGGATGTCCTTGGAATCAAGTGTGACATCAATAGCTCCGCCACAGATCTTGGTCACGGGCTCTCCCTTATAGGTAAACGTGTGTTTCATCTTCAGTCCTCCATTAAGTTAGTCTTTAGAATGACAGGCCTAAACCATGTCTCGGGATAATCACCAAGGCACCAACGGGAATAAGTAAAAGATAGGGGATTAGAGCCCCTATAACCAATAGCGTACCACCAAGATCCCTGTTCAGAATTACCGGCTCGTAATCTAGTTTCGCCTACAATGTCAAGGATTTTTCCTTTGTACCACCGGTTATCTCTCGTTCTGAACACTATGCGTTGTCCGATAGTAAAAATCATAGGCCACTCCCTAGAACCCCAATACAAAAGCCTATCAGAAACAGGCAGATGACAAGGGTGTAGCAGGCGATGAAGCTGGTGGTATCCAGGGTATACCATAGTCCCAACGTAGGAACCAGAAGAAGGAGCGTTAGGATCAGAAGTTGCATCTTAAGCCTCCATTAGGTTAGTCTTGAGCACACATGACATGAGGTACTTTGGATTCCAGAT
>CAYMRK010000002.1:0-19591 GCA_964392905.1 uncultured Candidatus Saccharibacteria bacterium
AAAAGTAAAGATTAGCCTGCAGACCCCGGAGGAGCTCGAGAGCCCGCTCCTGGAAGTCTTTGAGGAATATGAACAAAGCCTAGTTGAGCAAAACGCTTTTGACTTCGACGATTTGATCACCAAGGTTGTCTCTCTCTTCCACGAAAATCCAGCTAAACTATCCAAGTATCAAAGCCAGTTTGATTATGTATTAGTAGATGAATATCAAGACATAAACCGCGCTCAATATCTTCTTTTGAAACAACTCGCCGGCAAACATACAAACCTCACTGTTGTGGGCGACGATCAGCAATCTATCTACGCCTTTCGCGGAGCCAATATTCGAACCTTCCTGGATTTCGAACGCGATTGGGTTAATACCAAGATTGTGCACTTGGGGGAAAACTATCGCTCTACTGGCTCGATTGTAAAAGCAGCAGCAGGCGTTATAGGGAACAATAGACTCCAGATCCAAAAAGAGTTGTGGACCAAAAACGATCCCGGAGACCCAGTGGGGGTTGTGGGAGTGCACTCTGCCGAAGAAGAGGCTGATGTGGTCGCCTCTCTTATTATGTCTGGGGGTTTTAGGGAATCGGCAATCCTTTATCGCACCAATGCTCAGTCTCGCGCTCTGGAGCAGGCCTTGAACTTCAACTCCATCCCCTACCAAATGTATGGAGGCGTGAAGTTCTACGACCGCAAGGAGATTAAAGACATCCTCGCCTGTTTGAAATACGCCCTGAACCCTAAGGATGGGGTGAGTAAAGAGCGCATTGAAAAAGCGTTTCTCAAAAAGATACGTGAGCGACTAATAGGGGGATTGCCTAAGCTAGGCAAAGAGCTGGCGCTGATGGAGTTGATTGGCTATATCCTTAAAACCACCGACTATTTCGAGCTCCTAGCACGCAAGTTCGAAAATGCTGAGGAGCGCATAGAGAACGTACGGGAGTTGATCAACTTCTCTTCGGAGTTTAAAGATCTACCAAGCTTTATGGAGCGCGTTGCGCTGCTGGGGGCCAACGACTCAATTAACCGCCACGGCGAGAGAGATGCGCCTGTAAAGCTTATGACTATCCACCTTGCTAAAGGATTGGAGTTTGATGATGTGTATCTAACCGGCGTAAATGACGGCACCCTCCCCCACCACCGCTCTTTCTTCTCAGAAGAAGACCTTGAGGAGGAGCGTAGGCTGATGTATGTAGCTATGACTCGCGCCAAGAGACGATTAACCATCAGTTTCTACTCCTTAGCCTCTCGTTTCCTCTATGAAATCCCTCCCGAGTTGGTTAAGTTCGATAAAACTGGCAGGGAGTTTGAGGAGAATGAGATCTACCTCGACTAATGGCGATATTCCAAGCCAAGCGCAGACTTGGACAAAACTTTCTCAAAGATCACCGCGTTTTGGCGCGCATAGCTGAAGTATTAGAGATACAGCCTACCGATATGGTGGTTGAAATCGGACCGGGCCACGGAGAGCTAACCCGTAAACTCTTGGGATATGCTCCTGAGAGACTCCTGGCTATAGAAAAGGATTCTGACCTGATTAGGCTCTTTCTGGATGATATCTCTAAGGAATATCCGAACCTCGAGGTCTTAGAAGGCGATGCCTTAGATGAGCTTCCAAAGATCGACTTTGCCTACAAACTAGTTGGGAATATCCCCTATTACATCACCGGCTACCTACTACGTCTTCTCCAAGAGCTGGAGTACAAACCCCAAGTGACTGTTTTCACACTCCAAAAGGAGGTTGCCAAGCGCCTCTGCGCTGCTCCCCCCGAGATGAACCTACTAGCAGCGACTCTTCAGTTTTGGGCCGAACCTAGGATTGTACGCTTTATCTCAAAAAAATCCTTTAAGCCTGCGCCGAAGGTGGATTCAGCGGTGGTGAAGATCGTGCCGCTTAGCCCTCAGCCAACCGAGAAGGAAGCCGAAGCCTATTACACCTTCGTTAAGGCTCTTTTTAAACAGCCTCGCAAAACTATACTCAACAACCTCAAGCCTCTAGGCGCTACAAAAGAGACGTTGCAGGAAGCCGGCATCAACCCTGGTGATCGACCCCAAAATCTATCAATTGAAGATATTAGGAAGCTTGTGCCCATATTCACACACAAGTGACGTCGCAAGCGGTATAATTAGAGTACGTGCGTAGGTTAACGGACAGATTTACCAAGAACACCTATAAGATCCTATCTGTATTGGGTTTGGTCTTCCTTTTTGGTATCCAAAAAGCCCAGGCCCTGATCCCTCTTTTGGTTGGTTTGGGCGTAGGAGCTGCAGCTCTCTTTAGCGGAGCCTTGGGCGATGTCGCTGAGGGTGTTGCTAAAGGTTTTGCGTCTCTGTTGGGCATTGTCATCAAGGCAGTTGGGGGCATCTTTTTCTTCATAGCTAATGCGGCTGTCAGGTTTGCTATTGAGCTAAACACTCTTATCACCAGCCCGGACAATATAATCCTCCAGGATGGACACGGTATCGCACTCACCATAGCCAATATCGGCTTAGTGGCAGGCTTAATTGTCATCGCTATCGCCACCATGATTAGGGCCGAGTGGATAGTTCAGGCAAGAGAAGCCCTGCCCAAATTCTTGGCGGCTGCACTTTTGATGAACTTCAGCCTCTTTATCTTTCTGCATGTAATCATCGCTCCGGTTGATGCACTCACCAACCAGATGTATAAAGCGGCCAATTTGAATGAGAACACTTTTCGTGGACCATTTAGTGTAGATCTAGACTTGAGCGGCATGCTCGAGGCTCAAATCGCTATTGCCAAGTCAGATAATCCAAATGATGCTGCTCTTATTGAGGAGTACTTTCAGTTTGTAGATTCGCTAAAGCCTCTCATCTACGACGAGTTGGTTAGGGCAGAGGAGGAAAACTTCAGGGAAGACTTAGTATCCAGCGACCTGGATGGATTCTCCTACTTTGGTGGTAGGCCAATAAATATTGAGGAGGGCAGGGTGTCTGTCACCGACAGGCAACGCCTAGCTGTAGTTAGTATTGTGACTAGGAATATAGTCTACGACTATATATTCGGAAGGACTTTTGGAGTGGATAGAGGGAATGCAAGCGATACTTGGGATGAGCTTGAAAGACAAATTGAAGGGAAACTGGACGAGGGCGGCGCACCATATGCCAATAATGATATTTATAAAGGTGGGTATACTTCCACCGATTTAGCTAGAAGCTTAAGGGATATAGCTAAACAAGCATACCTAAAGTCCCCGCCCCCACCCGAAGGAGGATATGCGTGCAACATAGAGACGGGCATTAATAAACTGGATGCCGCAACTGGTCTCCCTGGGTTCATAGCAGCTAAACTAGTGGAGGATGACAACCAGCTTCGCGAAGATATGCTTGCCGAGCTTGGTGAGAATCCAACAGGCTGTGCACGAGTTCAAAGGGCAAGCGTACTATCAATGGCTAGGCCCGGAGCGCTTGAATCAATCATTATTGTATTCGTAGAAGTTTTGTTCGAGGGTCTCTTTATCTTCCTAGGCAGTTTCTCTCTACTCGCCTTGGCCTCCATGCTTTTTATTAGATATATCTCTCTTAACATTCTTCTTATCCTCTTCCCGTTTGTTTGGTTTGGGTGGATCTTCCCGAAACTTGCTGCCGTGGGAAATAAAAACATCTGGACTGCCTGGTGGAATCAGTTCATAAGGTGGTTGCTGTTTGGCCCGGTTGTTATGTTTTTCCTATTCATCGCTATTCGAGGAACCGTTCTCCTGTCTCAATACACTCCAAACGCAAGTGCTTTCTATGGAGACAAAAGCACTATGTCCATCCTCGCTGCGGCTGTGGGTACTCTTTTGACAGTACTTGGCCTTCTTCTTGGAGGCATATACGCGGCCAACAAGATGGGTATTGCTGGATCCAGCATCTTCTACAACAGCGCCATTAAGATGCGCAACTGGGCGGGTAGGCAGGTGAAGAGGGCTGCTAAGGGCACGTTGGTTAATAAATACACCAAGCGGGGGTGGGAGCACACAAAAAGCGCTACAACTGCCAGGAGAGCTCAGCTACAAAGCGGGCACTTGCTCACTAAGCAAGGCGAGAAAAAGACTAAAGAGCTGCTACAAAGCGATGACAAGAAAAAACAAGCTTTAGGTAGGAGTAGAATGAGAAGGGCTCGCCGAGCTGAGCTTGCGATTCAAGGTCATGCTAAGCGAAAGACGCAGGTTAGAAACCTCGAGGGTAAGCTGGAAGATATTCCAGGAGGCTTCAGGAGATCTCAAAGATTGGCTGGTTTGTTGGAGAACTTCAAGAATCCAGATGGTAGCTTCAAGAAAAATCTATCTGGTCAACAACTAGCCGAAATCGGCATGCTGGCGCAGGGACTGCACGACGATGGATTCCAGTGGGAAGCTCCATTCCAAGATGCTATGGCTCTTCTGGAAACCAATGATGGCTTTAGGAAACTTGGATTGCAAAAGATGGACAATGAAGCTCAAGCCATGGGGCTTGCTCCTAAGGTCCTTAAGAAAGCACATGAAGGAAGGATTGCTGTAGAGAAGGGTGAAATGACTGAGGAGGCTTACAAGGCTTCCGTAGTGCAAGAAACTATGGAGGCTTACAATAAGATCCCTGACCACAAGCTTAACTTCGATCACCACCTATTTGGAGAATATAATCCAGACAATCCTATGTTTGGCATGGGCAAAGAGGAGTTTGAGGCTACTAGAGACGCTGCCATAGAATACATGACTGCAAGACCATCTACTTTACAAAAACACATAAACAAGGTTGGTACAGACGGTCGCAGAATGATTGTGGCTGGTATAGAAAAGCGTATTGGACAAGTAGAAAACGACCTGTTCGGCACAGTAGCTTCTAAAAACACAGAGATCCCAATTGCTGGTAGGGCGGATGGTGCTCAAATACCATTTAAGGAGGCAAGTGTTAATGACAAGTTGGCTTGGTTGGAGAACAACTATCCTGAGGAGACCCTGGCCGAGATTATCCCTCAGATGGACCAACTAAAACAGCTTCATGGTGCTCGCAGAGGAGGGTACGCAGGTATGTATTTCTACGAATCAGGTAGTTAATCTTAATTATAGAGATGCCCAAATTCACCAAAGAACAAATACATACTAGTTATGACGCTCTCCCAGAGTCGCTGAGAGAGCACATTAATTCCAATGAAAGTGTTGATAGGGTGCGCGATATCGCTAAGTCGCACCACTTAATAGATGAGCGTGCTAACCAAGTAGCCTCTGTCGTTGGATACTTAATTCTTGGATTAATCCACCCGGAGGACCTGCAAAAAGCCATAGCCGAAGAGGCGCAGATTGATCCTCGTGTGGCTAAAGAAATTACAGATGCCATTAACGCAAAAGTTATCCCGCCCATGGCGGAAGAGCTAAACAAGCACCACGGATTCCACATAGCAACGCCTCACAGGAGCGCTCTTAGCCAATCTACCCTACCAACGCCTCCCATAATTGAGGGTGGTGGACCTCCCCAGAAGACTTCCCCGGAGACTGAAGAAGCACAACCTGCTCCGCCTACCCTGCAACAACAAACACCGCCACCCACTGACATACCGCCAGCTGCCCAAGTTATGCAGCAAGAGGCTTCTCCCTTTGTGATGCATGAACATCAGGGGCAAGATCAAGCTAGCTCTCCTCAGGGGAGCGGCTATGAGGGGGGTTTGGTTAGGCCGAGCTTCTATTCCCCAGACGGCACGACCCAACAGGCCACACCCTTAACCGCTCGTCTGGAGATCGGCGGCGACTCTAACCCAGACGAGCCCCACACAGTTCGTTTAGGTAAAGAAGATGCTCGAGTTGTCCACTATAGCGCGCCCCAGACCCCTGCTGATCCTTTCGCTCCCAAAAACACGTCTTCCTCACCCCAACCGCAGCCTGAGCAACCAAAGCAGGGGAAAGAAGTCCATCCGGACAACGTAGTCGATCTTAAGGATCTGCCACAATAATGCAGTTCCAGGTTCCTCAATTTATAGACACTGAGGACAAGGTGGTGGGGCCACTTAGCCTACGCCAATTTGCATACATCGGCACCGCAGCCGCCATCTCAGGAGCAATGCTTTTCGTGCTAAGCTTTGGTTTTTGGATTGCGCTTTCTATCCCAATCCTTGGCATTGGAGCTGCTCTTGCTTTCGGTAAAGTAAATGGCCGCCCGATATCCATATATATACAGGCTCTTTTTAGAAGCATTTGGGCCCCCAGCGTCTATGTTTTTCGCCCTAAAGGGAGTGAGCCCAATATCACCCCATCTTCGTTGAGTGCTCCTGTCGCCAAAGTCTCCCCTAGAAGCACTCTCATCCCAAAACAGATACCAAAGCCTGATCTTCAGGGAATAAAGAACTTGTGGGAGCGCATGAACACATCTAAGACCGCCATTCCTAAGCGCGAGAAAGCTCTTCCAGCCCAAAATCAAAGCTTTGCTCAATTTAGAGAAACCTTCGAAGCCACGCGCAACATTACGGGCGAGCGGGAGGTAGCAAAGAGGGTGGATTACAGATAACGTATAATCTATATACGATGGCTCAACAAAATCAAAAAGCTAGAACTCAAGATTTAATCCCGATCAAAAGCATCAAGAACGGTGTGGTGGAATTGCACAATGGTGGATTAAGAAAAGTAATTCTGGTCGATGGAATCAATTTTGACCTTAAGTCAGAGGACGAACAGCAGATTATAATGGGGGGCTTTCAGAGCATGTTGAATAGTCTAGACTTTTCTTTGCAAATTCAAGTGCACTCCAGAAAACTCAACATTGAAGGTTACCTGGAAAGTCTAAAGCTCCGCCTGGACGAAGAAGACAATCCCCTGGTTAAAACCCAGATAGAGGAATACATAGAGTTTGTGAAGAGCTTTGTTGAGCAAAACGCCATCATGGCTAAAAGTTTTTTTGTGGTTGTCCCCTACGACCCCACCTCTATCCCAACCTCTACACAAGAAGTAAGTTCTGTGTTTGGAGGACTTCTAGGCCGAAAGAAAAAGGTGAAGGACGCCCCACAAGAATCCCCAGAGGAGGTGGAACAACTGCGCCCAGCACACCTAGAGCAGCTCACCCAGAGAGTAAATGAGATCCTAGCGGCCCTTAATAAAATGGGGCTTAGGGCGGTTCCTCTCGAGGACTCAGAGCTAGTAGAGCTTTACTTCAACTCATACAATCCGATGACAGTTGAAAGCAGAGGAAGAGAGGCTGGCATTAAAGCCGAGTCTGGCATCGATGCACCAGAAGATCTCATAGCTCCGCCTTCTTTGGAGGTTAAGCCCAACTACATAAAGGTTGGTGAGAAACTAACCAAAACTCTATTTGTCTTTAATTACCCCAGATATCTCACAACCGGTTGGCTCTCTCCCGTAATCAATATTCCTGAAACAGTAGATGTGTCCATCTTCGTACACCCCTCTGATACTGGGACTGTATTGCGCAACTTACGTAGAAAGGTTGCCCAAATCGAAGCTCAAATTGTGGAAAATGCTCAAAAGGGATTGGTGCGTGACCCGTCGTTAGAAACAGCTCTCCAGGACGCAGAGCAGCTTAGAGACTCCTTGCTGCAGTCCCAAGAAAAGTTCTTCGACACTGCCATATATATCACCATCTATGCTGATGAAGAAAAGGAGCTAAATAAGCTTGAGGCTGATATCATCAACACTCTCGACTCGAAGTTGATTAATGTCCGCGCGGCTCAATTTGAACACCTGAAGGGATTTAACTCTACTATCCCGACGTGTAAAGACGAGCTTGGTATCCACACCCCCCTAAACTCTAGCCCCGTTTCTTCCTTCTTCCCATTTATTTCCACGAACCTCAGCTCGGATGAGGGTGTTATGCATGGCGTAAACCGCCACAACAACTCCCTCATTATTTTCGACCGCTTCTCCCTCGAAAATGCCAATATGACCATTTTCGCCAAGGCGGGAGCAGGAAAATCTTACGCCGCTAAGCTAGATATACTCAGAAGCCTAATGCTTGGAACCGAGATTATTGTTATCGACCCCGAGGATGAGTATATCCGCCTAGCTGAGGAAGTGGGTGGCAGTGTGTTTAAAATCTCTCTGGACTCGGATAGTCACATCAACCCGTTCGAGATCCCCATAATTCCTGAGGGGGAGAGCCCTAGTGAGGTGTTGAAAAGTCACATTGTAAACTTAACCGGTTTGGTGAAATTGATGCTTGGTAAGGTTAAACCCGAAGAAGAGGCTCTGCTGGACCAGGCTATCACTCAAACCTATGCCGCTCGCGACATTACCCCCGAGCAAAACTTCGAGGGCAAGACTCCGCCTCTTTTAGAAGACTTGGAATCTGTGCTTCGCAGCACAGAAGGAGGTAAGGCTATGGCCGACCGCCTGTACCGCTTCACTCGTGGAAGCTATGCAGGGTTTACCAACAGACCTACAAACGTAGATATCAACAACCGCGTGATTGTTTTCTCTATTAGAGATCTCGAAGAGGAACTGAGACCTGTGGCAATGTATATCATCTTAAACTTCATCTGGAGCTTGGTTAGGGCAGAGCTAAAGAAGCGTATGATGGTGATCGACGAAGCCTGGCTCTTAATGAAAAACGACGACAGCGCATCTTTCCTGTTTGGGCTAGCTAAGCGTGCTCGCAAATACTACCTGGGTATTACCACCATCACCCAGGACGTTGAAGACTTCCTAGGTTCTCCTTATGGTCGGCCTATTATCACCAACTCTTCTCTTCAGCTTCTCCTAAAGCAGTCTCCTGCCGCTATGGATATGATTAGCAAGGCCTTCTCCCTAACCGACGTAGAAAAGAATTACCTATTGGAAACCGATATTGGGCAGGGTCTCTTTATTGCGGGTTTGAAGCACGTGGCTATTCAAATTGTCCCCTCCTATTTCGAGAATGAGCTCATCACTACGGACCCCGAGGAGGTTCTGGAGCAGCGCAAAGAAAAATAGCTCATGAAAGACAAGAAATTCTCTACGGTAGAGACCCTCCTTGCTCTTATGATCACTATCCCTCTAGATATTCTGGAGTTAGTTAGTGGGAGTATTATAACTTTCTTTCTCAACTTCCTTATTAACCCATTAGTGTGGTTTGTCTTCTTTATGTGGTTTTGGATTAAGGGAGGGCACTACGGGCGTATGGTGATAAGGCTCGTTATCTGGATGGCGTCTAATGTCTTTGAGTTGATCCCTGTTCTGTCGGTAATACCTCTTAGGACTATCGCCGCGAGTGTTGCGATTTGGATGATCAACAGCCCCAAGGAGCTCGAAGGACTTGAGGATGGTGACCTAAAGGGAGTGGTTAAATCTAAGTTTAAAGCGGCTATTCAATCGCGAACGGGGGGTGGCTCCGAAGACGAAGAGGATGCGGAAGGAGGCGAGGAGGAACAACCGGAGGGTGATGATGAGGAGGAGGAATACCCCCTCGCCGCCTAAAACTCGGCGGGTTTAACCACAACGTGCCTGTCTTTGTCTTCTCCTATACTTTCGGTTGCCACATCTGGGCGCATTGAAAGTTCGGTGTGCACAATCCTGCGTTCATACGCATTCATAGCTGGAAGAGGAATACGCTCTCCTGTGCTGGCAGCTTTGCGAGCAGCAGCTCTAGCAAGTTTGGTAATTAAAGCTTCGCGCTCTTTGCGATAGTCGTTGATGTCTACAAGAACCTGCTCGGCATTTTCTCGCCGAGCTATTTGCCTTGCTAGGTGAGTTAGTGAATCTACTAATTCGGGGATTCTCCCGGCTGGTATTCCCCTGTCTTTAATAGAGATTGAGATGCGCTCTTCGCCTTCAACTATATCTACCCTAACTTCATCGAATCCTACTTGATCAAATATCTGCTGTATTTTGTCTCTGGCCTTTTCCATTGCTGCCTAATGATAGCCTCTTTTGCTCCTCTTTGTTAAGAGAGTGGTTAACGGCCCACTGCTGGCCTATAGAAAAGACGGTTGTGGTGATCCAGTAGATACCCACAGCCGAGGGGAGGTTGAAAAGTATGGCTATGGTCAAAATGGGCATGAAAAGCACCATGCCCTTACCCACCTTCTCTGCCTTGGAAGGCTGATCCCCTTTATTCTTGCTCGCCTTGGCTAAAGAGAGCCTGCCCTGGACGTACTGAGCCAAGGCCGCGATTACAGCAACTAGGGTGTTGCTCTGGGTTAAGTCCACTATCCCCAAGAAGGATTGGTTGGGTGCCTCTGGGAGATCGATGCTGGGATATAGGAGATTTAAGGCATCTCCTGAGAAGCCGTGAATGAAAATGCGGTAAAGGATAATGATGATTGGGAGCTGGATGACGAGCGCGATGAGAGGCGTGAGGGGGTTAATCTTGTGCTCCTCGTAGAGCTCCATAATCTTTTTGGCCTGAGTCTCTTTATCATCTTTATGCTTCTTTTGTATGCGCCTAATTTCGGGCTGGAGATTTTGAGTTAGTCGCTGGTGCTTGGTCGTTTTATGGAAAAGCGGGAAAAGTACTATCCGCACTGCGATAGTGAGGAGGATAATGGCGATACCTAGGTCTTCAAAAGCAACGTTTTCATAAAGCCACGCCAGGACGTTAAAAAGAGGTCTATAAAAAGCTTCGGTAAAAAATTCTTTCATTCTATTTGTTGTCTAAGGCCTTAACCGCCTTGGATAAATTACTAAGGAGAGTCTTTTTGGCCTCCGAGCTAACCTCTATCATAGGGGCCTCTATAACCACTAGCAAGTCTGTCCCTGTGGGCAACTTGGGTAGGCTCTCACGGGCAAAGTTGTAAATTAGTCTCTTTAGGGAGTTGCGTGTAGTCGCTTTGGGATTAATTCGTTTCCCCACAACAACCCCGATGCGCGCTCTACCCAGATCGTTCTCCGTCTTTTTCAGAGAAAGAAGTTCTCCGCGGTATACTAACTCTCCTTTTTTAGGGAAATCCTCTATGGGGAGCTTAAACTTCTTGGGTAGCACGTGCCTTAGGGGGTGAGTTTCTTCCTCTTCTTGGCAATACGACGGCGTAAAACCGCCTTTCCCCCGGGAGTGCTTTTACGCTTACGGAAACCGTGAGTCTTGGCCCGCTTTCTTTTGTTTGGCTGATACGTTCTCTTAGGCATAGCGGCGTTATTATATCTATAAAGAAGACTTTTGTTAATGGTGTTTGTCTTTCTCCACAGCTAATCCCCACTTTGGGGTATTAGCGCATGTTTGACGCGGACTTTTCGTTAACTAAGATTAGAGTTATGGAAAACCAGGCCCCCGAGCTTACTGACTTGGAAGATTTGTGGAATACAGTTCTTTCAGATATAGAACTGCGGGTCTCGAAACCAAACTATCTCACTTGGCTCAAGAACAGCCGCCTCCTCGAAAGCCGCGAGGGATCCGCCCTCGTGGCTCTCCCTAACTCTTTTGCAAAAGAATGGGTCGAAACTAAATATCATAAATTGATTTTAGGCTCGATGCGCACAATCGATGGCAGCACTAAGCATGTAGAGTATGTAGTTGAAGGCAGCCTTTCACAAAGAGCCATTAACCGCAGGCGTAGAGAATCCAGAGAACACCGCGAGGAGAAACAGCTCACCTTCCAGGAGATGCGCGTGGATCCAGAAACCAACCTCAATCCCAAATATACGCTCGATACTTTTGTTGTTGGGTCTTTTAACGAGCTTGCCCACTCGGCAGCCCAGGCGGTTATTAACCAGGTTGGCACAAAATACAACCCGCTTTTTATATATGGAGGTGTAGGCCTTGGGAAAACCCATCTGATCCAGAGTATTGGTAATGAAATTCGCCGCAGCTCGGAGAACAAAATTGGCGTGAAGTACGTTTCTTCCGAGAAGTTCACTAACGATGTGCTCTGGGCTATTAGAAATCGCCGCGCAGAAGATATTAAAGCCGCCTATCGCACTATCGACGTGCTCATAATCGATGACATCCAGTTTCTAGGAGGCAAAGAAAAGACCCAGGAGGAGTTTTTCCACACCTTTAACGCTCTCCACGAGAACAACAAGCAGATAATAATCTCTTCTGACCGCCCGCCCTCATCTATCGCCACCCTAGAAGAGCGTCTACGCTCGCGTTTCGAGGGGGGCATGATTGCGGATATCAGCAACCCTGAGTTTGAGGCTCGCCTAGCAATTGCCAAGAACAAGCTTCAGGAGAAGGGGGTGGCTCTTGATGATCAGGTAGTAGAGTTGGTTGCTAAAAGGGTGCAAAGAAATATCCGTGAGATTGAAGGTATCTTGAACAAGTTGGTCTTTCACCAGATAACGTACAAGCGGGCCCTGGATGCAAGCACCACAGAGAAAATAATCGCCGAAGTGACCAACAAATCAGCTTCGCGTGCAACCCCAAACCAGGTTATTAAGGCTGTATCCGCCTTCTTTGAGGTTTCTCCCAACGATGTGGTGGGTCGCTCTCGCAATAAAGAGTATGTGGAGCCGCGTCAGATTTGTATGTATCTACTTAGAGAGTTGCTCAATATGTCATATCCAGACATCGCAAACCGGATAGGCAAGCGAGACCACACCACCGCCATCTATGCCTGCAAAAAGATCGCCGTAGATATGGACAAGGACCCTGAGCTCAACCAAAAGATCTTACTCATCAAAGAAGATGTTAATAAGTTTGGGTAAGAGCTGTTTGTAGGGGCAGGAATTCCTCTGCAAAAGATTAGGGAGTTTGGGGAGAGCTTTTTCGAGGTCATCCACGGGGACGACCCCCATCAACAAGATGTTGAAGAAAATAAAGTCGATTTAACTAGATGCAGAGCCGATCAAATGAATCTCTTCCACAAATCCACAGACACTACTACTATCTATTAAAATCATGAAGACAATAATATTAAAGAGTAATCTCAAGTCTGGGCTAGACGCCGTAGGTAGAGGCGTGGGCACAACCAACAACTTGCCTGTTTTAGGAACCGTTTTGATTAAGGCCCACAACAACCAGATCAAACTATCCGCCACCAATCTAGAGTTAGCTATAACTAAAGTGGTCTTCGGCAAGATTATCGAAGAGGGTGAAATAGCAGTACCCTTCTCTACTCTAGCCAGTATGGTTAACAACATCTCAAGCGAGCGCATAAACCTAGAAGTTAAAAACACCAACTTAATTGTAAAAACAGACAACTACGAAGCTCGCATCCAAGGAGTAGAGACCAAAGAGTTCCCTATAATCCCAACCATAAAAGACAAAAAGGACCACCTAGAGGTTCCCAGCGAACTCCTAAAGGAAGCTCTTCAAAAAACCACTATTGCGGTTGAGTCATCAGATCTACGCCCGGAGATAAGTGGGATCCTATTTGCGATTGAACCCAACGCCCTTAAGCTAGTTGGAACCGACAGCTTCCGCTTAGCCGAGGCAACCCTTTCTGGGAAACAGATTAAAAACACATTCCCCCAAGGGCTAATGATCACCGTTCCCCTTAAGGCGTCCCAAGAGTTAGAGCACGTAGTTGAAGAGAAGGAGGTTGTTAAGGTGTATACGGATGAAACTCAGGTCTTATTTGAGACCGAAACCCTATCCCTGGTTTCTAGACTAGTTGAGGGTAAGTTCCCAGACTATCAAGCTATAGTACCCAAAGGCATAGAAAGCAGTGTTGTTGTTGATAGGGCAGAACTCGTCAGCGGGCTAAAACTCGCTAGTTCCTTTTCTGGTAGAAGCAGTGAAGTAACACTCAAAGTCCAGGGCAAAAAGACTCTTGAGATATCCTCAAGCGATAGTGCTATAGGCGAAAACAAATATCTTCTACCAGTCAAAACAGATGGGTCCGACATGGAAGTTATATTCAACTGGCAGTTCCTCCTAGAGGGAATCAAAAGCGAATCAGGTAAAGAGGTTGTGTTGGGGCTAAACGGCGAGGAGAAACCGGCTGTAATTAAATCCCCAGATAGCGGAGAATACTTCTATATTCTCATGCCCATTAAGCCGTAGGGCTAAAAGAAGACTATGATTTGAGACTCGGCACTCCCACCAGAGCTGTCAGTAGCCTCAATCCTTATCTCTCCCTGCAACAACCCGGCACCACTCAACTGCTCGTTAATAGTGTGCCCATCCCCAAGATCACCAGTGTCATTAACTAGCAACTCGTTATTGAAATAGACCCGCACTCTCTCTAGGGGCTCCTCACTTTTAACCTCAGCCCTCAGAGTGAAAGATTCCTCTACGCTTTCTCCGTTACGTGGCGACATAAACTCGATACTAATACCATCCGTTGTTGCCAACCCATCACCTCCCTCTCCTACTGTGGGGAACCTAGTGGGCGCTGCCCCAGTTGCGCCAAGCCAATACTGAATGCCAGCCTCCCAACCAGGATATTGAGAATCACCCTGGCGACCAAGATAGTGCAAGATACTGTGGTATTCGCCCTGGATCATTTGTCCATTGAATATTGGATGAGGCCCAACCACCGGCTCGGGTCTATTAAAGTACTCTACTGGAAGCTCGGGTAGCGCTTGGGACATAAAGTCATGCCACATTGGGATTGCAGCCAAAAGACTACTCCCCTCCTGCCCCAAAGGGCGACGGTTATTGTTACCCGCCCAAACACCAGCTACCAAGTTAGGGGTGTAGCCAAAAGTCCAAGCATCAACATAGTCGTTTGTGGTACCAGTCTTTAATGCCACCTGATAGCCCGAGACCTGAGTTAGGGGTAAACTAGCCGTGAAGAGCCCTGACCTCAGCCCCACATTAGATAAAACATCATTCACTAATCTCGGGTACTGGGCGTCAACCACCCTGGTGCCTTTATCCTCATACTCCTCAAGCACTTTCCCGCTTGCATCTTCCACCCTCAATATGAAGGCGGGCTCGTGATATATGCCCTCTGTGGCAAGAACACTGTAGGCGCTAATCATCTCGATCATACGAACCTCACCGCCTCCTAAAACTAGGGAGAGCCCAAAACGTTGAGGATCGTCAAAGGTTGTGATGCCAAAGCGGCGAGCAACATCCATAGTGCGCTCGAGACCCGCAAGATAAAGGGTCTTTACTGACGGCACGTTAATAGACTGAGCCAGGCCCTCAGCCATAGTAACCGGTCCTCGGAATCGGTGATCAAAGTTTACCGGACGGTAACAGTTAGGTGGACAGGCAACCGAAAACTCAGTTGATACATCCCAAACAATAGTATTAGGGGTAAAGCCTTCCTGAAAAGCAGTTAAGTAGGCAAAAGGCTTGAAGGACGAACCTGGTTGGCGTAGCCCCTGCATAGCAACATTAAAGTTCCCCTCAAAGGCACAATCTACTCCCTCAGAACACCCCTCGGGCTCTGGGTCTGCAAAGTAGTCTCTAGATCCAACCATAGCCAGTATCTGACCAGTCTTTGGGTCCATAGCCAGCAGGGCGCCGTTGTGCCCACCCGCAACCTCCTTGTTACGAGTTACGTTCTCTAAAACAGCCTGCTCGGCAATCTCCTGCATGCGCCAATCAAGTGTTGTCACAACCTTCAAACCGCCCGTTCGCAAGACATCCTCTCCATACTTATCCCTTAGATACTCCTGAACTGCTATAGAAAAGTGAGGAGCTCTAATTCCGGTTTCTGGTTGAGGCTGAATCTCGGGAAGCTCTTCGCCAGCCTCAGCTAGTTGCTGCTCATCTATATAACCCAACTCCTCCATCCGTTGGAGGATGAAATTCTTGCGATTCTTTAGGGCATCTTTGTGAACACCCCAGGGGGAGTAATAGCTGGGGGCTTTTGGTAGAGCAGCCAACATAGCCGCTTCGTTTACGGTTAGCTCTCTAGTGGGTTTTGCAAAATATGACTGGGAGGCCGACTCCACGCCATAGATAGTAGGCCCGTATGGGACCTGATTTAGATACAGATTTAAGATGTCGTCTTTCGAATAGGCAGATTCCAGCTTTATAGCCAAGACCGCCTCGCGCAACTTTCGAGTAATAGTCCTCTCGGGTGTAAGGAAAGTATTTTTGGCCAGCTGCTGAGTGATAGTAGATCCTCCCTGGACTACCCTCCCCCTTATTAGGTTCACAAAAACCGCCCGGACCAAGCCTCGCCAGTCAAAAGCTCCATGGGAATAAAAGGAGTTATCCTCCATGGCCAAGGTGGCGTGGCGTACTACGTCTGGGATTTCCTCAGCTGGAATAACAGTGCGCTTCTCGTCCTTATATATTTCATAGAAAAGCACCTCGCCTGTGCGATCATATAGCTTAGTGGATTCGGGGATAGCGAGATTAGTTATATCCTCAGCCGCCGGTAGGTCGGTCGTGAAGTAGATAAAGCCCACATACATTACGCCAAGGGCAAATAGGATTGCACCTACCTGGAAGATCTTTTTCCTGTCCCACCTAGGGAGTTTCATGTACTTCATATTCTAAAACAAAGCCGCCCCATTGTAGAGCGGCTTTGTTAATCGGTCAAAGAGAACTAGAAAGTATCCTCGTCCTCCTCGTCGTTGTCGGTCTCTTCTTCGTCGGTGTCGTCCATGTCGTCACCGTCCATGTCCTCATCTTCGTCGTCTCCGTCGAAGTCGTCCATGAGAAGTACCTCTTCCTGGTAATCCATTGTGTTTAAATGGTTCTAAAACGACCTTTTATAGGACCCTGCAGGAAGAAGCAAAGTCCAGGCTAGCGACAGTATATTCGAGTAAGCCAGCCTGTCAAGACCCTTAAAGAGCCCTCTCAAAAGCACCCCGTAAAGCTATAGCTAGGGCATCTGATACATCATCCGGTCCTGGGATTGGACCTGATTTCAAAGTCCACTCTACAGCCCTGCGCACACTCTCCTTATCGGCCCTTCCATCCCCCGCCACAGCAGCCTTGATGTCGCTGGGACTAAACTCAACCAGATCAAACCCAGCCTTCTGGACGGTGAGCAAAACGACTCCCCTCGCCTCAGAAACAGCACTAGCAGTCTTTTTGTTCTTAGTAAAGAAGAGCTTCTCTAGGCAGACCATATCCGGTTGGTGTAGGTGGATTAACGCATCCAGCTCCTGCTCAAGGTGCGCTAACCTATTCCCCACGGCAATCCCCTCGCCATCAATCAGCCCACAATCTATTAGAGTTAACCCCTCATCCTTCTCTATGATCCCGTATCCTATGCGGGCTGTGCCTGGATCTACGCCTAAAATCTTCATTCTTGCAGAGAGGTATAAACCACCGTTACATCCGGGTGGTCTTCCAGTGTGGCCTTAAGATTAATCACTGCTTTAACCCCACCCTCAGAGGCTTGTGCACTGAATTTAGGGACGTACCCATCAGAAGTTTTCTCAAAGGCCCACATCAGTGCTCCCGGTTCGGCCAATTTGGCTTCGAAATCCTTAAGGATGCTCTTAATTTCAGCTAAAGTGCGGTTGCGGTTGTCTGTTATAGCCTCAATCAACAGCCCAATCCCCTCCGGGCCGTATGCCTCTATTAAGAGTTCTTCTAAATCACCGGACTCACTAGCGCGATTAATAGCCCGTTCAATATTGGCTTGAGGCATATTCTGCCGCTTAGCTTGCTCGATAGCCTGACGTAGCACAGGGTTGAACTTTGGGTCTGGATTCCCGCGGGCAGCTATCGATATTGCGTTAGCCAACTTCGAGAACAGTTTCCCCCTACTTTGGTCAGTCTTGGCCTTTTTGTCTTTTATTTGCTTCCACTTACTGTGACCAGCCATATATCCTATATCTTACCCTCCAGATATCTTTTTGCTAGCGTCCCAACCCTAGACTATTATTAAGGGGATACATGCTTAAATTCAGCTCGCAGCCCATCGACACTAAGCTCGAAGAGCTACAAAGAGACGCCGAAGAGCGTGATGCGGCCCGCCGTGCAAAAGCAGAGGGCATGCCGTATCTAAATCTGAACAAAGAGCCCATAGACAGAACGGCAGTAGAGGTCTTGCCAGAAGCATTAGCCAAAGAGGCTAAGGCGGTAGTATTTGCCAAAGATAAAAACAGGATAAAGGTTGGAACCTACTCCTCAAAAACTAGTGAACTCGAAAAGGCTAAGCTGCTCCTCGACGAGAAAAAGCTAAAAGCAGAGATCTTCATAGTATCCAACCGGGCTCTAGAGAATGCTTGGAAACACTACGCCGCCATTCGCGCCGAAGACCAAGGAGAAATTGTATCCGAAATCACAATATCCCAAGGGGTGCTCGCCTCAAAAGGGAACATAAAAACGATTGATGCAGCCACCGCAGACTTGAGTAGCGTGGATTCGGAGACGCCAACCACAGAAGTTCTAGTAAAAGTCCTAGCCGATGCCATTGTCCTTAGAGCCTCTGATGTCCATGTTGAGCCAGCCCGAGGGGCTACTCAGTTGAGGTATAGGATAGATGGAGTTTTGTACGACCTTACAAAGTTCGACGAGGACATTACAAGAAGAATCACAGGGAGACTCAAACTTTTAGCCAACCTAAAGCTCAACATTAAAGACGAAGCCCAAGACGGTCGTTTTACAATCCGGCGTCCCGGAGCCCAAGACGTAGAGGTGAGGCTCTCAGTTGTCCCCTCGGAGTTTGGAGAGGCGGTCGTGATGAGGATTCTTGATCCGAGCGCTGTTGATATTGATATAACCAGCCTAGGGCTCAGAGAGGATGACATGAAGATTGTTAAAGATACACTAAGACAGCCAAACGGAATGGTTTTAGCCACCGGTCCTACCGGCTCAGGAAAAACAACCAGCCTATACGCATTTCTTAAACACAACCGTTCGCCCGAGATAAAGATCATAACCATCGAAGACCCTATCGAATACCACGTAGAAGGTATTGAGCAAACCCAGGTAAGACCGAAAGAGAACTACACCTTCGCCTCGGGCCTGCGTTCAATCTTGCGCCAAGACCCCGACATAATCTTAGTGGGAGAGATAAGAGATGCCGAAACAGCCTCTACGGCAGTAGACGCTGCTTTAACCGGGCACTTGGTCTTCTCAACCCTTCACACCAACAACGCCTCCGGCGCCATCCCCCGCCTAACAGACCTCAAAGTTAAACTAGCAAGCCTCGCCTCGGCTTTGAAACTTGTGGTAGCCCAGCGCTTAGTAAGAAAGCTTTGTGAGAAGTGCAGGCAGCCTCTCTCAATGGACGCTGACATGAAAGCCAACACTCAAGCCTTCTTGGGATCGCTTCCAGGAAGAATTATTCCGCCCAAAAACATACAGTTATACAAAAACGTAGGGTGCAAAGACTGCATCAACGGATTCTCCGGTCGGTTAGGTGTCTTCGAGCTGCTGCCCTTCGGCGAATCGGTGGTTGAGGCGCTAGGCAAAGACGCTAGTGAACTTGATGTGCGTAGGATTGCTCGTAGCCAGGGGATGGTATATATGCAAGAAGACGGTGTTGTAAAAGCCCTTTCTGGGCAAACCACCCTAGAGGAAGTAGAAAAAGTAACGGGCCCTGTTATTTGGCCCGCTCGCAAAGTAGAATAGGGATAGAGTTAGAGGTCTGCGGGCAGAATGTGGGCTTTCCCGAAGGAAATTATAGAATCTCTCCGAGGAGCACCTCAGCCGGAGCCAAGAGTGTCCGAAATGTCTGGGAGTGACTCCAAAATGTGCCCGCAGGCCCCAAACTCCATCTGCAGGCACGGTAACACAAATCCCTGCAATTGTCAATGGTATGCCTAAGACACCCCCGGCCCAACAAAATGGAGACGAACAGGCTGTAGATGTAGTTTTGCGTCCCAAAGAGTGGGATGACTACATCGGTCAAAAACAGGTTAAGAAGAACCTTCGGGTTATCATAGACGCCGCCAAGTTGCGC
>CAYMRK010000003.1:0-19236 GCA_964392905.1 uncultured Candidatus Saccharibacteria bacterium
TGTGCATGACGCGGCTTTTATGTATGACCCAGAATGGAAACTTACCGAAGAGGAGCAAGCGCAGATTGATAAAGAACGCGATCTAAAGGGCAGCTTTGAGGTCAAGGAGGAGTTTTTGCGTCCAGTCGATAGGCAAGAGGCTTACAGGGCTGATATCACCTATGGCACCAATCACGAGTTCGGTTTTGACTATCTGCGTGACAACCTGAGGCGATCGAGGTCAGAGCAGGTACAGCGACCCCTCAACTTTGCCGTGGTCGACGAAGTTGACTCCATCTTGATTGACGAGGCCCGCACTCCTCTTATTATCTCATTCCCTGATAGGGGGTCATCTGAGTACTACAAAGTATTTGCCCAGGCAGTGAGACAGCTCAAGCCGGATGATGACTACTTGGTGGACGAAAAGATGCACTCAGTAGAGATTACCGAGCCGGGAATCGACAAGATTGAGCGCATGACGAATATCAAGAATCTTTATGCCCCTGAGAACCTACGATTAGCTCACTACCTCGAAGCTAGCTTGAAGGCCCACGCTTTGTACCGAAAAGACAAAGAGTATGTGGTAAAGGATGGACAGATTATCATCGTTGATCAGTTTACCGGAAGACTCATGCCTGGGCGAAGGTACAGCAGCGGCCTGCACCAGGCTATCGAAGCGAAAGAAGGCGTAGCGGTATTGGATGAATCACGCACCTTTGCTCAGATTACGATCCAGAACTACTTCCGTTTGTACAAAAAGTTGGCTGGCATGACGGGTACTGCTCAAACCTCAGCTGAGGAGTTCCATAAGGTATACAGCATGGAGGTAGCCTCGATTCCTCCCAACCGCCCGCTGATTCGTGACGATAGGCAGGATCTCATATACAAGAACCTTGACGCTAAATACAGGGCCATCATAGCGGAGGTTAGGGAGCGCCATGAGGCAGGCCAGCCTGTCTTGATCGGCACCGTTTCAATCGAAAAGAATGAAGTACTTTCGAATTTGCTTGCTAAGGCTAATATTCCACACGAAGTTTTAAACGCTAAAAACCACGAGCGTGAAGGTGCCATTATTGCTCAGGCTGGTCAAAGGGGTGCCGTTACTGTAGCCACTAACATGGCAGGTAGAGGAGTGGACATCGTTTTGGGTGGAGCTCCACTCGATGAGGGTAAGGCCAAGGAGATTAAAGACTTGGGCGGATTACACGTAATCGGCACAGAGCGTCACGAGGCCAGGCGTATAGACAATCAGCTAAGGGGGCGCGCCGGCAGGCAAGGCGATCCTGGGTCGTCGCAGTTCTTCCTGTCGTTGGAAGACGATCTAATGAGGATTTTCGGGGGTGAGCGCATCAGCAATATGATGGAGCGTTTTGATTTGCCGGAGGATCAGCCGATTCAAAACAAGGTGGTTTCGGGCGCTATTGTTCAGGCTCAAAGCAGGGTGGAGGGTTACAACTTTGATGCGCGCAAGCATTTGCTCGATTACGACGACGTTATTAACAAGCAGCGCCTATCTTTCTACGACGATCGCCAGAAGATGGTTGATGCGCTCGATGCTGGAGATGATCAGTATATTAAAGATAAGTTGGAGGCGCACTTCAATTCCCAGCTGGATAAGCTAAAAACAGTAGAGGCTCCTGATGACAGAAAACGGTTGGTGCTCAAAGAGATCGGTTCTCCAGTTGAGGATATGGATAAGGTGGGAGAGTTGGCCAGGGCTCAGATTGATAAGATAGAAAACATAAAAGCGGTAGGCACTCAACTATTAGGCATGATGGACTTCCTCTGGATGACCCACTTAGACAACATCGAGGCCTTGAGGGAATCAGTGCGCATTAGAGCGTATGGACAAAAAGACCCTCTGGTTGAGTACCGCAGGGAGAGCAAGCAGCTATTCGACGAGCTACACGCCGGCATAGAGGGCTGGGTATTCTCGCATCTGTTTAGAATAAGGACTGATGCTCCTGCCGGCGATTCAAAGGGTGAGGAACCCGCCATCACAATTGATACCAACAAGAAAAAGGTAGGAAGGAACGATCCGTGTCCCTGCGGCAGCGGAAAGAAGTACAAGAAGTGCCACGGGCAGTAAGCCCTTAGTCAGAGAAGCCCCCGAGGGCTACTTGTAGTTTCTCTCAAGGGCGGAAGCAACAAGCTCTACAAAATGCTCCTGAAAACGCTCCTTGCTAAATTGGTTGGCGCTCCTAGCTACATCCTGCGGTTTAAAGCTCATTTTTTGGAAACGCGCAACGGCTTCTGTTAAGCCCTCAACTGACTGATCAGAGAAGAGGGTGCCATTAAGGCCTTCTTCTACAATCTCGGCTGTGCCGCCTTGGTTGTATCCGACCACTGGAGTGCCACAGGCAATAGATTCTACTGTAGTGAGACCAAAGTCTTCGAGTTGAGGCACTACGGTTGCCTGCGCTCTTCGGATTACATCCACCAGCTGGTCTGTCTCGAGAAAGGGCAGGATTTCGATATTTTGAGCTCCTTTAGCTGCGCGCTTGACTGCTCTTTCGTCCGGCCCGCTGCCGACCACCTTCAAGGGCAATCCAAGGCGTTTAAACGTTTCTACCACCAACGGAAACTTCTTGTAGTGGATCATGCGGCCAAAAGCGAGAAAGTATGTATCCTTTTTTGTGGCTGAGTCGTAGCTGAAAATATGACTTTCGAAGGGCGGGTGGATGACAGTGGCTTCGCGTCCATAGAATGCTCTTAGCTTCTCGGCGATGTGATATGAGTTAGCTAACATATGGTGGGGCCTTTGAGAGAAACGCTTATCCTGCCAACGCACGTAGCGGATGGCAGGCATTCCAGCGTAGATCATAAACTTAGGGAACATGTCTGTGAGGTAAGTGTGGGGTTCCCAGGCATATCTAAGGGGGGCGTGATTGTAGGCGATGTGGATGCCGCGGCTGTAGCGCACGCCTTTTACGAACCCCATAGTGTTGGTGATAATGAGGTCGTACTTGTCTTTAAGGTTGATACTTTGGGCGGCGTGTCCGAGGAGAGGTATGAATAGGCGGTGATATCTGCGCACTAGGGGATTGTCCAGGATGGAGGTATGAACTTCAGTACCGTTGATATGTTTTCCGAGGGCTTTGGGGTCGTAGATTAGAGTATATACAGGTGCATTGGGGAAAAGCTCCAGCAGGTTTAAAAGTACTCGCTCTTGACCTCCAAATTGGTTGAGATAATCGTGGACAATAGCGACTTTTAGGTCGCTAAACTGTGGCTTTAGCGCTGAGAATACAGGAGGATCGATGAGAGTCTTAGATTCACTCGTTGTTATAGGCATAAAAGGCGATCAACCCTTCTGGGTAGTGTTATAATCTTAACACTCGTAGATGAAATACCCGCTGTGGAAAAGATTCTTTGATCTAATTGGGAGCCTAATTGGGCTTTTGTTAGTCTTGCCTTTCACTCCCTTAATAGCTTTGGCTATAAAGCTTGACAGCAAGGGGCCTGTAGTGGTGAAGCTGGAGCGGGTGAGCGAGGGGAAAAAGATTAGAGTTTACAAATTCCGTTCCATGATTGAGGGGGCTGCTCAGATGAAGGATAGTTTGAGTGAGCGCAACGAACGCAAGGACGGGCCACTTTTTAAGATTAAGAATGATCCAAGGGTTACGAGGGTGGGTAGATTTCTGCGCCGCTTCCGTTTGGACGAGTTCCCACAGCTGCTCAACGTTTTAAGGGGTGAGCTCGCCTTGGTAGGGCCCCGGCCCAGAGAGCCCCAGGAAGCCGAGGCGTACCCTCTTAAATACAAGAAGATCCTCGAGGCGCGTCAGGGTGTGACGGGCCTGTCTCAGGTTAGTGGAGCTTCCAGTTTGCCCTTCCTAAGGGAGTTGGAGCTTGATCAGTATTACGTAGAGAACCTTTCTTTAGCACTGGATATCAAGATAGTGGCCAAGACGCTGGCTGTTTTATTCTTCGACCCCACAGCAGTATGATTAGCGCATGAAGCGTCGTCCGCGCAAGAACATCGATTTTTTGCTAGCTGACGTTCGCCATCCCGGTGCGACTTCAGCACGCAAAGAGAAAAGGGTCAAAAAGGCTTCTCTATCCAAGAGACTAAAAGTCTTTGGGCTGACGGCACTGCTAGTGGCTCTGTTGGGGGCACTGCTTTTGCTGGACATAGGGGGGAGTGCAACTTCTCTCTATAAACAGTTTCGTAGGCTGGCCGATGCTGTGCGTGGATTTGATACGAACCTAGACTACATCGGTGCCCTCGATGGTATTGAAGGCGAGCTAGGAGGTTTAGACAGAAAAGCACGGCTCCTAGCTGCTATTCCAAAACTCAAGCAGATTCCAGAAGCAATTGGTGCGCTGAAGGATATAGTGGGAACGGCTAAAGCTCTAGGGGGGAACCTTAACGATCTTAGCAGCAAGGGGTTTTCGCTAGTCTTTAGCGGGGGAGGAGATGAGCTGATAGGTCTTCTCTCTGATATGCAAAGCAATCTCGGGCGCATTAGATCTGTTAGCGCCAGACTGCAAGATATAGTAGCCGAATTTGGTGTGGAGAAGAGCAACATAGATTTTATAACTAATGATTTGATAAAGGCTGAGGATGGACTGGGTGCGATGGTCAGCTTTCTAGATAGCCCCGAGCCTAGGCGAATAGTGCTTTGGTTCTTGAATCCATCAGAGCTACGGCCTAACGGAGGCTTTGCCGGTAGCTACGGGGAGTTGGTACTTGACCGAGGAAGCGTTGAATCGCTGGAGGTTAATGACATCTATTACCCAGATAAGTTTTTACCGCTCAAGGTGGTGCCACCCACACAGCTACAAAGCGTTACACCCAACTGGGGAGCTAGAGACACGGGCTGGTTCTTTGACTTCTCTGAGTCTTCTGAGAACCTAATCGAATACTTGGAAGCCTCCAGCATATATGAGGAGGATGTGCACTTCGATGGTGTGATAGCGTTGAACACGCGAGTCATCGAAGACCTGTTGCGCCTAACCGGGCCAATTGATGTTCCGGAGTATGATATGCAGCTGGACCATGAGAACTTCCTAAGGGAGCTGCAACAGGAGGTTGAGGCCAACAAAGTGCCAGGGCAGAACCCCAAAAGAGTTTTGCAATTTGCCGCACCCAGGCTCATAGAAGCTCTTGGTTCTTTAGAGGGGGCAAATAGGAATCAACTCATAGAGGTTTTTGTGACTCGCGCCCGCAACAAAGATATCCAAATGTATTTTGAGCATGAGGGTATGAGCAAGCTTACACGAGATATGGGCGTTGACGGGCGCCCCTATCGGGTAGATCAAGATTTTGTAGGAGACTACCTAGCTCTTGTTAATACAAATATAGCAGGGGGTAAGACGGATATATTCGTGGACCAACAGGCGGCACTAAGGAGCGTGATAGGCCCCGATGGGCAAGTTACTAACGAACTGACCGTTACTAGATATCACACAGGGGGAGCACAGCCTGAGTCTTGGTACAACCATCTTAATCAGAACTTCTTTAAGGTATTCACCCACCCTAGCTCTACTTTGACCTACATGGAAGGCGGTTTCCAAAAAAGCATACGACAGCTCATTAACTACGCGGTGAGCGGGTACAGAGAAGATCCGGACTTGGCAGAGCTGGAGAGTACCCGTACAATGCTCCCAGTTCCACCCGACGGATATGCGGAGCAGTATCAGGAGGGTGACAAGAGAGTATTCGCTACGTGGTTCAACCTAGAGCCGGGAGATCGGAAGACCCTGAAGATGCGCTGGAGGGCCGATAGGGTGCCGATAACGAATGGCCAGCGCTTTACTTTCGTGCTCGACAAGCAGTCTGGTAGTGAGATGGATTTCGATTACGCTATAGTTGCTCCCGAAGGCTACTATTGGTCCGATAGTGGGAGCAATATCTTCCGCTATAGGGAGAATTCTTTGCCGGGCAGAGTAGTGTTAGAACTTCAGCTTAAGAAAGATTAGCTATGGACATAGAAAAGATTAGAAACTTTGTGATCATTGCCCACATCGATCACGGTAAAAGCACACTGGCTGACCGTTTTCTTGAGGTTACCGGCACTGTTTCTGCAAGGGACATGAAAGAGCAATACCTTGATTCAATGGAGTTGGAGCGCGAAAGGGGTATCACTATTAAGATGGCTCCAGTGAGAATGACCTGGAAGGGGGTGGAGCTGAATCTGATAGATACGCCTGGGCACAGTGACTTTTCGTATGAAGTTTCCAGAGCACTGAAAGCTGTGGAAGGCGCTATTTTACTGGTTGACGCAACACAAGGCATCCAAGCCCAAACTTTAGCTAACCTGGAGATGGCCCGCCAGGCAGGACTGAAGGTAATCGGCGCCTTGAACAAAGTTGATATGAATCCGGCAAGCGTGGACGATTTAGCCGATGAATTGGCGGAGCTGATTGGTAGTAGCTCTGATGAGGTGCATCGCATCTCGGCCAAAACCGGTCAGGGAGTAGAGGGTCTTTTGGATAGCGTAGTAGAGAGGATCCCGCACCCCACGTCCCAGGAGGGGAATTGCGCGCTAATCTTTAGCTCTCTATATGACGAACACAAGGGCATAATTGCATTTGTTAGGGTTTTTGGCGGTAGTTTTGCTCGCGACCAGCGCACGAAGCTCCAAGCTGTTAACAAGGACTTTAAGGTTAAGGAGGTGGGTTATTTCTCTCCTCAGCTAAAGACTATGAGTAATCTAGGCGGCGGTGAGATCGGCTATATTGCAACTGGAGAGAAAGATCCGGGTAAGATTCTAATCGGAGACACTATTGGTGATAGAGCCCTGCCCGGATTTCAGTTGGCCAAACCGGTGGTATTTGTGTCGCTATACCCCGATGACGGCAGCGATTACGATGATTTGAAGATAGCCTTAGAGAAGCTACGCTTGAATGACTCCTCGCTAGACTTTACGCCCGATTCTAGTCAGGTTTTAGGCAGGGGTTATAAGTGCGGTTTCTTAGGCAGACTGCATTTCGAGATAACAATGCAGAGATTAGAGCGAGAGTTTGATCTAGCTACGGTCAATAGTTTTCCCTCGGTTGCATACAAAGTTAAGAGGAGGGGAGGCAAGGAAGAGGTTATAGAAAACGCCCGTGACTTTCCCGATGATCCGGAAGTAAGCCTGGAGCCGGTGGTAAATTTGAGCATTCTGACTCCACCCAACTACCTAGGAGCGGCGCTGGGCCTCAATGAGCTCTACAGGCTAAAAGACATAGAGACCGACAACGCCGGACGAAACGTGAAGGTCACAGCGAAGCTGCCTTTGGCGGAACTCATCATGGATTTCGATGACAAGTTAAAGTCAGTGTCTCAGGGATTCGCCTCATTTAGCTACGAGCCAGCTGGATACGAACAAGCTGATTTAAGGAGGCTTGATATATACCTGGCCGGTGAATTGGTGCCAGGTCTCTCGAGGGTGGTGTACGCCGATGATGCAGAAAGAGAAGGAAGGCGAATGGCAGAAAAGCTTAAGGACCTCTTGCCTAAACAGCAGTTTGTCCAGGCCGTACAGGCGAAGGTAGGGGGCAACATCGTTGCCAGAGAGAATGTGAAGGCTATGAGGAAGGACGTTACGGGTGCTCTCTATGGGGGCGACGTTACGCGCAAGAAGAAGCTTTTGGAAAGGCAGAAGAAAGGCAAAAAGAAGCTTATGGGCATGAGTCGGGTGAGTGTGCCTCCGGAAGTCTTTAGAGAGTTGTTGAAAAGGTAGCTTTTGCCTATTCTAAAAGAGCATGCAAAAGCAGATCACCTATATATTGTCGTTACTGATCGTTGGATATCTTGGCTGGCAAGCCTATGTGCTTCAAGATGAGCGCTTCGAGCTTAAGGGTGAGTTCGATCAGCTCCAAAGTCAGCAGAGGGCCCTGGAGGCGGACAATGCTAGATTGCAGGCTGAGATTGAGTATCTCTCCGATCCCCACAACTTAGAGAAAGAGCTTAGAGGTCGCTTCAACTACCGCTCGCCCAACGAGACCCTTATAATTGTGGTGCCCGATGAAGGGGAAGGGGCGACTAGTACAGATGAGTAGGCGGGCGTAGTTTAGTGGTAGAACGTGACCTTCCCAAGGTCGAGGTGGGAGTTCGATTCTCCTCGCCCGCTCCAAAACCATGCTTTACGAAATACTTTTAGCTAGCAGCATAGGAGGTCTACTATCCTTAGTGGGAGGTGTGCTTTTGCTTTGGCGCGAGCAGTTCGCCAAAAAGATTGCCTTTTACTTAGTTAGCTTTGCTGCTGGAGCTTTACTTGGAGCCGCTTTCTTCGATCTTATTCCCGAGGCGCTTGAGGGCGGGGGCGAGAGTATAATTGCTTGGATACTGGCGGGACTGATGACGGTTTTCGTTTTCGAGAGATTTCTAGGTTGGTATCACTACCACAACGGTGTCCCGCACGAGCATCATAGCTTTACTACTAAATCGGTTCTACTGGGGGACACCCTCCACAATTTTATAGATGGTGTGGCAATCGCTTTGGCGTTTGCGGTAAGCACGGAGGTCGGCATGACAACAACTTTTGCTGTTTTTGTGCACGAGATCCCTCAGGAGATTGGAGACTTTGGTGTTTTCATTAAGAAGGGATATAAGAGGTCCAAGATAATACTATTCAACCTGTTAACCGCCGCGGCTACACTTCTCGGTGCGGTTTTGACATACTTTCTCTTCCCCTACATCACCGAGGGTATGATTTATTACGGTCTAGCCTTTACGGCGGGTACTTTCATCTATATCTCAACAGCTGATTTAATCCCTGAGCTTAGAGAACACACTGCCAGCGGTTTTGGGTCAGTACACGTTTTCGCAATTGTGTTGGGTATTATTATGGTCATGTTCTTATCTGGTATCATTCATGAGTAAGTATGCGCAGTCTCTTTAGTAGATACATAAAAGATGTCATCTATGGTGCCAACGACGGCATTGTTACTACTTTTGCTATCGTAGCCGGGTCTGTGGGCGCAGGGCTTTCGGCCAAGGTTGTGCTGATACTTGGGTTCGCCAGTCTTTTAGCAGACGGCTTTTCTATGGGGACAGGAAACTACCTTGGATCACGCAGCGAGAAGGAGGTGGCTGAGATTGGCGGAGAAAAGTATGCGAAGTCTGTTGTTATACCAGCTGTGTTCACTTTCTTCAGCTTTGTGATTGCAGGCAGCATTCCACTTTTACCCTTCGCCCTAGGCGCAGATGGCAGTTTTGCGCTTGCAGCCGCTATGACTGCTCTGGCGCTTTTCCTAGTAGGGGCGTTTTTTGGGCAACTAGTACTACATCGACATTGGTTTACTTGGGGACTAGAGATGCTCTTTGTCGGAGGAGCAGCAGCCGGCATAGCCTATGGCATCGGCTATCTAGTAGGGCAAATCACAGGTGTCTAAACTATTAGATATACTAAAGCGCTACGAACTTTGGCTCCTTAGGGTGGCTGTTGTTTTTCCTATGCTTTGGGCTGGCATTGGGGGATTAGCGAATCCCCAAAACTGGATTGGTTACCTGCCTGATTTTATATGGAACCCAGTCACTAGGAGTTTTCTACTGATGGGCCACAGCGTTTTGTTAATTGCAACGGCTATATTGCTTATGAGCGGCCCATGGAGGTGGTTTTTCGCCCTCATGGCTTTTGGTAATCTAGCGGGCATATTGATATTTTACGGTCTCGACGATATAACCTTCAGGGATGTGGGGTTGGCTATTGTAGCCCTGGTGCTTTTTGCTAAAGAGTACGAGTCCAGCCACCTTAGCTCAGTTGGTTAGAGCGCTGCTTTCGTAAAGCAGAGGCCCCGAGTTCGACTCTCGGAGGTGGCTCCATAAACATGCAAGAGATTAAGCTAGGGAAATATAGACACTTTAAGGGCACAGAGTATGAGGTGCTTGGGGTAGCCCGAGATACAGAAAGCTTAGAAGAGTTTGTTGTATATAAGGCGCTTTATGGAGACAATGATATGTGGGTGCGACCCAAGGGTATGTTTCTAGAAAGCGTGGAGCATGACGGTAAGACCGTATCGAGGTTCGAATATTTAGGACAGTAACTATCCATGTCAGACAAAGAGAACCATAATTTGGAAGAGCTAGCTCGCCGCTTAGGCGAGCGTCTTTGACGTAGCGGGCAAGAGACAAAGACTCAAAGAGCTAGATTTGGAGATCGCAGATCCTGATTTGTGGAAAAGCAACCGTCTTTTAGCAGAGGAGAAGACTAAAGAGGCCGGCATCTTACGCGAGCTGATCGAAGAGTTCGAAGGAGTAGCTAGCGAGGAAGACGTAAGGAAGCTCGAAATTAAAGCGCTGTTATCGGGTAGATATGATCAAGCCGGTGCTGTTGTGTCCGTTCAGTCGGGAGCGGGTGGAGAAGATGCGAGTGATTGGGCTAGGATGCTGCTTGATATGTACCGCAAATATGGTGAGATGAGGGGCTGGAGGGTGCGCGACTTAGCAGCTGACACTATTGAGCTCAAAGGGCCTTATGCCTACGGTTTCTTGAAGGGTGAATCCGGTGTGCACAGACTGGTGCGCATATCACCGTACGACTCAAAGGGGTTGAGGCACACTTCATTTGCGCTAATAGATGTATTGCCTGACATGCCGCAGCTGGACACTGAGCACTTCCAACTTCCCGAACCCGACGTTAAACTCGAGTTCTCACGTTCAAGTGGTCCAGGCGGCCAGAATGTTAATAAGGTGGAAACAGCGGTGAGAGTAGTACATGCGCCAACTGGGGTTTCGGCGTCGTCCGAGGCGGAGCGCTCTCAGGCGCAGAATAAGGAAAAGGCCCTGGCGTTACTAAAGACCAAGCTGATACGTTTAATGGAAGAGAAGCAAGCCAAAGAACTTGGAGAGCTAAAGAGCAAGGCTAAGCCGGAGTGGGGGAGTCAAATCCGGTCGTATGTTCTGCATCCATATAAGATGGTCAAAGACCACAGAACAGGTGTGGAGACAAGCCAGGTGGATAAGGTACTTGATGGAGAACTTGATGAGTTCATAGAGGCTGAGATAGAATTGTAGGGCACTCAATTAATGATTAGTTTCGAGAAGGTATCTAAAGAGTATGGCGGCGGAGAGTACGTTGCCCTAGATGAAGTAGATTTTGCTATAGAGCCCAAAGAGTTCGTTACCGTTGTGGGGCGATCGGGGGCAGGTAAGTCAACTATCATCCGTCTACTCATCGGCGAAGAGAAACCCAGCAAGGGAAGGGTTGTGTTTGGTGACTACGACGTAGGCACCTTAGCCCCCAAAGAGTTACCTGAATTGCGCCGTCAGATCGGCGTAATCTTTCAAGACTTTCGCTTGCTGCCGACCAAGAATGCATATGAGAACGTAGCCTTTGCGCTGGAAGTAGCCGGTGTTCCCGAGGGTGACATCGATGATATGGTGCGTGAGTCACTGGACTTAGTAGGTCTCTCTGATAAAGCCGACAACTTTGTCCATGAGTTATCAGGAGGTGAGGCTCAGAGAGTGGCGCTTGCCAGAGCCATGGTAAATCATCCCAAGGTAATTGTGGCCGATGAGCCTACTGGCAACCTGGATCCACTAAACACTGCCGACGTCATAAAAGTACTGACTCAGATTAATGAGCTAGGAACTACCGTTATCTTGACCACTCACAACAAGGATGTAGTTAACAAGCTAGGCAGGAGAGTTATACACCTCGAAGACGGCCGTATTATAAGAGACGTAGCTAAAGGTAAATACACACTCGCTTAATGTTCACTAAGCTTTACAGATTAGTAAAATACTCTTTCCAGAACTTCTGGCGTCAGAGGTTACTCTCAATCGCAACTATGGTGGTTATCTTGCTGGTGCTCATGGTGTTCCAGAGCATCTTTGTTTTTGGTGCGATTGGAGATGCTGCTTTGACTTCAATCAGGGAAAAAATAGATATCAGTATATTCTTCGAGCCTAATGTAGCCGAAGACAATATCCTTTCCATTAAGAGCCAAATAGAGGATGAGCTCTCAGAGGTACGTGAAGTCACCTACGTCTCGCGCGATGAAGCCCTAGAGCAATTCCGAGAACGACACCAATCTGATGAAGCCATCCAGCAGGCCCTTGATGAGTTAGGCGAAAACCCGCTTTCAGCCTCCTTGAACATTAAGACCCAGGAGACTGAGCAGCTGCCGGTAGTTGCAGCGTACCTAAGAAATATTGTCCCTGATGAGGTTGTGGACGAGATTAGCTATAACGAAGATAACAAAGCAGTTATAGACAGGTTGACTGCTATCATCGCGGTCAGTGGCCTAGCCGGGCTAGTGCTCGCGCTCTTCCTTGCTATTGTGGCAGTACTGGTGGCGTTTAACACTATTTTGCTTGGTATCTATTCAAATCGTGATGAGGTGGCCATCATGCGCTTAGTGGGAGCTCCTAACTTCTTCATTAGAGGTCCATTTGTGGGTCTTGGGGTCATATATGGAGTGCTAACCGCTACCATAGTTACAGCCCTTACTATTCCGCTTATATACGTGATAGCGCCCTATGCGAGTCTTTTCGTGCCGGGTTTTGATCTAGTGGTTTGGTTCTGGAACAATTTCCTATTGTTGTATTTGGGTCAAATTGCTCTCGGTGTTGGAATTGGAGTGCTTTCAAGCGTTATTGCTATCAACCGATACCTGGAGATCTAGTTCAGGTTGACTCACAAGTTGTTTTGCTGATACCTTATACCCCAAGGTTGTTCCTTCTATCAACGACACGAGAGGATGATATTATGCACCCGTTCGAAAGGTATGCTCCCAGTCACCGACCTGGTGGGTGGGGAGTGATCAGGGCACAGGCAAATGACGATGAGCTCAAAGCCAAGATCGAAGAGGAGATCAAGGCCAGCCTGGCTACGGGAGCGGACCACATCCGCCTCCTTCTGGAGCAGGGCATCGGGTACAAGGCTCGTCAGATTCTGCGAGAGCTGATTCCCAACGCGAATCACCACCTCGGCTATCACAACGGCTGGGTGAAGGTAATCGTCTGTCCGGGCGTCTCCATGGGGGAAGCGTTCGGACCGGAGGGCGTACTGGGTTCACTGTCCGTCGTCGACTAAGGAGGTCCAGTGAAACAGGACCTGTTGTATTGGCTGGTGGCTCTGGCAATTGCCGTGGCAATTGCCGTGGCTGTTACTGCCCAGATATCACCGTCATAGGGGAGTGGGGTCGCCCGCGGAAGTTCCGCGGGCGCCTCGCCCAATTTTCCGGCCACAAGGCCGGATTCCTCTTTTTTGGTGTGGTAAAATATTGGTAAAGGTCGTTAACTTTTGTTGAAAATGAAACTTAACGCTAAGGCTTTCGCATTGGCTTCAGGAGTGCTTTGGGGATTGGGAATGTTTGTGGTTACGTTAATCTCTGCCATGAATGGCTATGCCACCGACTTTTTGTTGGTTATGGCGAGCATTTATCCAGGTTTTAGCCTAACCTTCACCGGAGCCTTTTTTGGAGCAGTTTATGGGTTTGTAGATGGATTCGTAGGGGGTTGGCTCTTCGCTTGGCTCTACAACCGTTTTGTGAAGAGCTAGGCCACAGAGTCTAGATTTGATCAAGCTCGCTCCGGCGGGTTATAGTGGTTTTGCCATGAAGAACACTTTTGAGGTTATAGATCGAGATAGACTTCGAGGATTGATGAACAGCAAGAAAGACCTTGTTTTAATCGATGTGCTCTCTCCTAAATCATATAAGGAGAAACACCTACCAGGAGCTTTGAACATCTCGGTAGATAGCAAGAACTTTACCAGAGAAGTGGAAAAGGTGGTTTCAGACAAGAATCAGATGGTAGTGGTATACTGCTCAAGCTTTGATTGTCAGGCGTCTCCTAGGGCCGCTGATAAGTTAGCGAAAGCCGGTTTTACTAAGGTATACGATTTCGAGGGCGGATTGGCTGATTGGGCCGATGCAGGTTTTCCTTTCGAAAAGGAGGGTCAGCTGGTATATGTTTAATCTCACTCATGGCAGTTGATGAGAAAGAGCTTAGAAGGAGGCTCACCCCGGAGCAGTACCGCGTCTTGAGAGAGAAGGGGACTGAGGCTCCGTTTAGCGGAAAGTATTTAGAGGCTACGGACAAGGGAGTGTATAAGTGTGCGGCTTGTGGGGCCGGGCTTTTCCCATCTGATACTAAGTTTGATTCATCTCAGCCCGGCCTTATGGGTTGGCCAAGCTTTGATCAGGCAATACCAGGAAGCATCAAGCTCCAGGAAGATTTAAGTGCGGGCATGAGAAGGACGGAGGTAGTTTGCGCTAGGTGCGGATCGCACCTAGGACACCTATTCGACGACCGCGAGGCCAAGACGGGACAGCACTACTGCATAAACTCCTGTGCTCTTGAGCTGGATCCAGAAAAGAAAGAGACCGCCTCGGGATAGAGGTGGTCTCTTTCCGTTGGCGGTCTTGGTCAGGCGCTCGAAGGCTCGGCGAGCTTGGCGAGAGCGGCGTTGAAATCCTGCTGATCTGCGACCGACATGCGGCCACGCGTCTGGATGCTCTCCAGCCGCTTGACGATCACGTCGAAGCCGATCTTGCTCGCTGGGATACCGAAGTATCCCTTGTATATGTCGCGAATGGCCCCCTCTGGGCCAGCCTCTTCGGGCATGAAGGTACTCCTTCTGTCGGGGTTATTTTATGCCACAGACGATAAGATATGTCAACTATAGCGTTCCTGTTTGCTTGACGCTCGGCCCAACGCAGGTCATATTCGTTTGTAGGACATTGACTACTTAGAGGGGAAAGCAATGAGACAAAGTAGTATTCGAGTTGGTAAGAAGTATATCCGACTAGGCCCGGGTAACAGTTATCAAACGCGTTACGTGCGACGGCTGTTCCGGGGGACTGATGAAAGGGTCTACGTCGAATACGTCGATCTCCATAGCGTCAACGAGGCTGTATCCAAAGAAGAGTTGGGTGAGGCGATTCTTCTGGCGAGCTTCGCACGCTGGGCAGATAGGCGGTATGAGAAGACCGAATGTTTGTGCCTCGAGAGAGGAAAAGGGATTCTTGTTGGGGATCTCTTAGTGAGAGATGGCCCGTACAGGTAAGTTTGGATCTACTCAACCCCTAGGAGGAAATTGTGCCAGACCAAGCGAGAGGGGAAAGACTGCGTGATGTGAACACAGCTCTGGCCAGATGTCATCGTAGGGCAGACAAGCTGGAACAGAGATTGTGGGACTTGAGAGAGAACCTGCGAGTAGCCGAAGAGTTCATGGACGAGGCTGAAGACGGGTTCATGATGCGGATGCGGTACGCGCTGCTGCTTTGGTACGAGGACTTTGTTCGGTGGCGGATTGATTCCTGGGAGAAGCGTATTGCTCGTCTAGAGCTGCAGCGTTCAGTGCTCAGTGACATTATCAGTTTGGAGTAAGGAGTCGGAATGTGGATTAGATTGAGAGTCGATGATGCAAAGCTGTGGGTAACCACACTACGAACTGCTTCAGGGGCCCTCGAGCTGTTGGGGAACACTCTCACCAAGGAGATGGTCAACAAGTTCCCTTACGAGCTCAGGGGGAGCTTCCCGGAGCGTGCGATCAGAGACATCGGAGTAATCGTCCAGCGAATTGAGAAATCGTTGGGTGTTAGAGGCATCGTCTTCGATGCAGAAAAGGGCGTCTGGACGGAGCCTGAGGCGCAGTTGCAACTGCCTGGATTCGCGGGAGCTGTTGTGCCGTTGAATCTGAGCAGGGTACACAGAGAGCTGGTCACAGTTCTTTGCATGCTCATGTTGGCAGTCGGCGGTGCTGGTGCCAGGCTCCTAGAGGGACTCAATGGGAGCTCATAAGAGCAAGAGTTCAAAGACCTCCAGAGGTACTGGGGGCCGCCGCACTAGTTGCGGCGTTTCTTTTTCGCGTTAACTAGGGTGATCGTTTGTTGTGTGTAGAGCATCGAAACTCGTATTTATAAAGTTCCAATTCGCTGTTTAGGACAAGTGGGTAACTGGAGTATTCTTATAGTCTAGAAAAAGCGAACCCCCACGAGCAGGGTTCGCGGGGGAAGTTGCGGTGCGAATGCACCTAGATCAATGGATCAACCTACTTCGTTCATCTGCTGTGCCACGGCGTTGGCCTCATTGGGTTTCATCAACCCAGTTACGGCCTTGCCTGTGTTGCGATCGAAGACCGCTACTCCTGCGCACAAGTCGATTACTCGACGTGCGTAGAAGCGTGGCTGATCCTTGGGGACGCTGTTGCCTTTCCTCCCTGGGAGCTTCAGTGATCCCCGAAGCGGTCGGGGGTGAGTGAGCCTTAGCCCAAAACACCCGTTGCTCTGGCCTGAATCATTGCCGTACATGCCACTCCTCGATGGCCGAAGGCTTACCTACGGCGTGCCCACGGCGGTTCGTTGCCGATCTCGTAGTCCCAAAGGATCCCGTCTTCACTCCTTTCTAGGATGCACACAACGGTCTCCCTTGGGGGAAACCCGTGTGCCACGATTTGCGCCGGTGACAAACGGAGATTCACTATCTCCGGCTTGTCCTCGAAGGTGAGCACGTTGATCGTCCCTGTGCCCTTAAAGATCTGAGTCACCTCCGCCCTTACTGAAGGGGGCATGACAACCACTCCTTTCTTGTGGATACGACTTTAGTACTACAAAACCTTTAACTAGTCAATCTGAGGATGAAAGTCTGGTATAATTTAGACATTTGTTGCGGGTAGATTTCAAAAAGGTGGTCAAGTCTGATTTTGTAAATGCGATAGGCAGATTTTTTGCCAGCCGGGAGCTTCATATAGCGCTAGTTGTGGCGGTCGTTATTCTAGGAGCTTTCTTACGGCTTTTTGTACTTGTCTATCCTCCCAGTCCCGAGCACTGGCCTCAACTTCAGCATAGTGATTACAACCAGGACTTTTTAGTTGCATACCATGCTGTTAAATACGGAGAGATTCCGTGGAACGGTCCGGGAGGGTTGCTGGGAACACGGTGGGTAAGTCCCATGTACTTCTACACCCTCTCGGCCTTCTTGCTTATATACCCAGATATAAAGTTCTTGTCTTTTGCGAACATGATTTTGCAAGTTTTATCTCTGATCGGTGTATATGCGCTTGCAAGGATCCTTTTCGGCAGGCATGTGGGATTAATAGCCTTAGCTTTGTTCGCCTTTAGCAACGGTGTTATTTGGCAGTCTCATTTTAACTGGCAGCCATACCTTATGCAGCCTTTTAGCATCCTTTCGTACATACTGTTAGCCTTGGGATATAAGCGTGGACGCAGGGGTCTAATCTACTGCAGCATTGTAGTCTTTCTTTTTGCAATGACTATGCACTACTCAATGGTTGCCCTAGCGCCCACTTTCTCTTTGCTGGTACTAGCTTCTTTGCGTTCGATGGGGGCTACTAAGAGAGAGTATATGCAAAGTGCTGGGTTGGCTTTGTTTACCGCAGTTACGCTTCATTTGCCACCCATTCTATATTTCTTAGATCCGCGCAACGCGGGGTATATATCGTTAGTGACTCGTAAAGCAGCTGTACTATTAGAGAAGTCCTTCTCTTCTATTGCTGCTAATACGCTGGATTGGTGGTATACGCTTTTTAATTTCTTCTTGGGTAGACCCATGCTCTACGATGTTTTTGTCTTTTCAGCCCCGCTGGTCCATGCCGCAGTTATAGTTGTGACTGGTGCAGCTGTAGTCTACTTCTGGAAAGCTCGGAGAGATGAAAATTACTACTTCATGGCAAGCCTTGCGTTTGCTCTTACCACCTTTTGCCTTATGGCCGGTATTTTAATTAGTAGAGAGTTTGCTTTTCGTTCTTGGTATCTTACGCCCATTATGAGCTTGTGGGTAATATTTGTAGCTTATCTGATATACAAAGTGGGTGAGGGGCGTTCTTGGGCTGTGCCTTTGAGGGTCGCTACTGTGCTTTGCTTGATGTATCTTATATTCATACCTAGGAGCGCTTGGAGACAAAACATCGCCCCGGAGAATCTAAGAGCAATGATCGAAAAGACACCCGGTATTTTCACTATGGAGAAGGGTGTTAGTAATGGCGATCCTATGGTCAAGGCCATTGCTGATAAAGTTAGGGTGCTCGCTGAAAGTGAAGACAACCTCTACTTCTTCGACTTTAAGACGTATTGGAATGAACGCGTGGGCTTTGGAGAGTTTGGAGCAGAGCCTTTTTGGGTTCCTCTAGAGAGTGAATTTGGCGTTCCTTTAGTACGAGTCGATGGGTTGCGCGAGAGCGATTTTGCACCCATTGCTCAAGACCCAAAGTACAATTTTCTAACCTGCATTTACGATGAGGTTATAGATGACGATAGTGAATGCCTAAGTGTATACACAGAGCGGGTTCCAAGCTATGAGGTTGTAGAGCAAGTATACACTTCTCCTCAACGGAGGGTTTACTTAGCGAGGCAAAGAGAATTAAATTGATTACTTAGCTGATGCCTAAGGCGCGTAAATTTGGTTTAGCGTGGGCTCTCATCAAGGAGTTCCTTGTGCGTTATAGGGCCAGGATTGTTTCGCTTTCAGTGGTTGGGTTAATCTTGGCCGTTTTTGACGCGACAGTGCCTTTCATTGTGGGTGGTTTTCTGGATGCGGTTATCGACGCTGCTAATGTCCTTGTGCTCTTTGGAGTAGAGGCGCCGATGTGGCTGTGGTTTGTGGGAGCCTTTGCTGTAGTACAGACTATTGCTAGCACTCTGGGTTGGGTTCACGAGACAAGAAGCAGAAAGCTGGGCACATCGCTCCAAGCCGATTATATGTATAGAGCTACCAGTAGGTTAATGCTTATGCCCATGACTTTTCACAAAGAGGAAAAACCCGGCATTATTTGGGATCGTGTAGTTAGGGCTCACGCAGCGGTAGTTAACATCATCGAGCGCGTACTTTTACGCATATCCCCCCAGATTTTAAGTGTGCTAGTGGGTGTACTCATTGCCATCAATATCAACGTTGTTCTCACGCTCATAGTGCTGGGCGGTATAGCGCTCTACGTAGCAGTATTAACCAGAATTGTACCGCCAATTGTAGGCTTGCAAGAGCAAGGCCATCGCGCTTGGAATAGAGCTTTCCAGCAGGCATATAAAGTGCTTTCCAATGTGCATACGGTTAAGCAGTTCACCGCCGAAAGCTACGAAGACAAGCAGGTAGAGAGCATGTATACAGAAAAGGCTGTTCCTAAATGGAATCAGGTTGAGAAAGTCTGGGCAAATATAGCTTTTTACCAAAGGGTTGTGGTGGTACTAACCCAAATCTCAGTTTTCGTTGTTTCCGTTTATTTTATCAGCCAAGGCGAACTGACTGTGGGAGGTTTGGTTGCTTTCAACGGTTACACAGCTATGGTTTTCGGCCCTTTTATGATGCTTGGCTACAACTGGGAAAGCATCCAAAACGGCTTAGTAGCTATGGAGCGGGCAGAA
>CAYMRK010000004.1:0-13836 GCA_964392905.1 uncultured Candidatus Saccharibacteria bacterium
CACAGAAAGATTAGACAGCGCGCCACCCGAGAAGATGTTTAGAAAGCCGAAGAACTGGTTAGAGCCAAAAAATTGAGATAGAGCCTGCTGGTCTACGCCTGGGATAGGGACGTTAGCTAAAACGCGGAAGACCAGAAGAATAGCTCCGATAATGAGGAGCTTCTTCCTCATGTCCGGGTACTTAAGAACTCTAAGTAGCTTTTTGAACATCTGTGTTATTAGATTCTACTTTACTTTGTTTCTCTGCGTAAGGCTTCTTACCGCTCTTTTTGCCTCGAGGCCCGGTGTTTCTGGCACCACGAAGTTTAGGAATCTGCTGGATTAGATCGCGCGTACCTGGCCTGATCTTGCTGCCAGCACGAGATTTCTGACCCTTAACGCCTTTGCCTGAGAAAGTACCGCGCTTACCCCCGCGGCCGATGCGTTTCTTGCTCTTCAATTTAGTTTTAGGTCTTAGTTCGTGTAGTCTCATAACTTTACTGGGTCTTAGCTGATGGTTCCTTAAGTTTGCCCAATGCCTCAACGGTGGCGAGGGCGTTAGTTAGCTTGTTGGTCGTGCTGCCGATACACTTGGCTGTTGCATTCTGTACTCCAGCGAGCTTGAGCACGATTCTGGGGGAACCTCCGGCCATCAGACCGTGACCAGCCGGCGCAGGCTTCAAAAGCACTTTGGCGGCACTAAACTTGGCCTGCACTTGATGAGTGATGGTGCCATCCACCAACTTCACCTGAATCATATTCTTCTTGGCCTGAGCTTTGGCCTTAGCAATTGCGCTCTCTACATCCAAACCCTTGGCTACACCAACGCCAATCTTGCCTTTGCCATCACCCAAGAGAATGGTTGCGCGAAAACGGAACCGCTTACCACCGGCCATAACTCTAGTAACCCTCCTGAGGTCAATAACCTGCTCCTGAAACTCTGGAGCTTTATTCCTAGGGCGTCTGCTGCCCCTATCTTGTCTTGTGCCTTTCTCAAATGCCATATCTATATCTTTAATCCTGCTTCTCTTGCTCCTTCAGCTACTGCCTTTACCCGACCGTGGTAGCGGTAGTGGCGGCGGTCAAAAACGGCTTCTTTAACGCCGGCATCCAATGCTTTCTTGGCCAAGAGCTTACCAGCTGCGGTAGCTGCATCAATCTTACTCTTAGAATCCTTTACCTCTTTGGAGGTGACGCTAAGGAGAGTTTTGCCCTCATCGTCGTTTACCAACTGCAGCTCAATATTACGGTTACTCCTAAAGACAGCCAAACGGGGCTTTTCTTTAGTGCCTGACACCTTAGCGCGCACACGTCGCTGGCGCAGAGTTTTCTTATGTTTGATCAGGTTCTTCATATTAACCTCCTGTGCTTACTGCCTTTTTGCCTGCTTTCCTGCGGACAACCTCATCGTCGTACCGAATACCTTTACCCTTATATGGTTCAGGCTTGCGGAAGGCTCTGATACTTGCAGCAGTCTCCCCTACCAAACCCTTATCAAAGCCAGAAATCTTTACCTTGTTGCCATCCACTTCGATGGTGATACCCTCTGGTACTGGGTATTTGATCTGGTGAGAGAAGCCTAAGTTTAACACCAAAGTGTTGCCTTCCATATTAGCTCTGTAGCCTACACCTTCAATAATGAGAGTCTTGGCATACCCTTCGGTTGTGCCAACTACTGCATTTTGGATGAGAGCACGCATGGTGCCCCAGTTGCTGACAGTCTGCTTAGTTTCGTTGCGAGGGGTGACGATGACCTCCTTGTCTTTAACCTCAACGTCTAAGTTAGAGAGAGTAGGGACAGTTAAAGTAGCCTTGGGGCCTTTTACTGTGACTTCACTTTCTTTAACCTCCACAGTCACTCCTTCTGGGATATCTACGGGTGTTTTGCCGATCTTACTCATAATTACCAGATTTCAAACAGTACCTGCCCGCCGACTTTCTTCGTTTTGGCTTCGTATCCGTCCATAACACCCTCGGGCGTTGAAACCACATAGTGGCCGAAACGCTGACGCGAATCTCTGAGTGTTTTGTAGCCAGAGTATATCCTGCGAGAAGGAACGCTTACGAACTTTATATTGGTGATAGCTGGGTTGCCCTCTGCGTCATACTTGAGCTTTATATCAAGTATCCTCTTTACTCCCCTGCCCTTGCGCTGCACGGATTCAATATAGCCGGCTTTCACCAAGGTCTCCAATATCTTCATATCAAAAGCAGAGTAAGGCACTTTGACTTTTTGTCTGCCTCTCATGTGAGCGTTTTTGATTCTTGTGAGTGTGTCTTGATACATAGCTACCAGGATGCTTTTTTAACGCCCGGAATGCGACCGCGCTGAGCCATTTCTCTAAAGCAGATACGGCAAAGGTCGAAGTCGCGCATGTAGCCGCGGCGACGGCCGCATTTAAAGCAGCGCCTAATAATCCTCGTGCTGAACTTAGGCTCTTTCTGCGACTTTGCTATTTTGGATTTCTTTGCCATCTCTATTTAGCTTCTTCCTTTTCAAAAGGAATGCCAAGCTTTTCGAAAAGCTCTCTAGCCTCCTTTTTGTCTCGAACACCTGAAACTAGGGTGACTTGGAAGCCAAAGTCTACCTTAGAGTCTTCAGGAACGATTTCAGGGAAAACAGTATGGTCGTGGAAACCTATTGTCAAATTGCCTTGCTCATCAATTTGCCGAGGATTGATGCCTCGAAAGTCTCTCACGCGAGGCAGGGCGACATTGACCATGCGGTTTAAGAAATCGTGCATGCGCTTGCCTCTGAGGGTGACCCGGAGGCCTACCATCTGACCCTGGCGCAGCTTGAAGCCAGCGATGGACTTCTTAGCAGGCCTGGGCTGAGGCTTCTGGCCGGTGATGGCAGCCAAGTCTTTGTTGAGTTCGGGAAGGATATTAGCCTCGAATTGGGCGTTTTGAGCTGCCTTACCGACACCGGTTGCCACTATTATCTTTTCTAGATCTTTGCCTCGCATCTTTTACAATATCTTTCCTTTTTGTCGCCCTTCATGCGAGTCCCGACTCTTGAGGGCTTGTTGCATGAAGAGCAGATTAGTGAAACATTATCAATTCTCACAGGGCTTGGAACGGATACAATCTGACCCTTATCGCCCTGCTTCTTGGGACGCACGTTCTTCTTCAGGATATTCAAACCCTCCACCACCACGCGGTAGTCGGCTGGAATCACGCGCAATACCTTACCGGTCTTGCCTGCATCCTTGCCTTTGCGGAGCATAACTTTATCTCCCTTTTTAATTGTGGTCTTGATTGCTGCCATGTCTTTAGACTATTTCCTGAGCCATCGAGGCAATCTTATCGTATCCCAAATCCTTAATCTCACGGGGAATGGGGCCAAAGATTCTGGTAGCGCGGGGTTCTTGTTTGCCTTTTTCGATTACCACCACAGCGTTCTCATCGAAACGGACGTAGGTTCCGTCCTTCCTGCGCAAAGGAGCTCTGCTCCTTACAATCACCGCCTCAACAATATCCTTCTTCTTGAGCTGCTTGCGGGGCTCGGCTGACCTAACGGAGGCGATGATAGTGTCACCAATTTTGGCGTACTTCTTACGCGATCCGCCGAGAACCCTGAAGCAGCGCACCACTTTGGCGCCTGAGTTGTCTGCTACTTTTAAGACTGTGTTTTCCTGAATCATACTTGTGGATCTTCAATTTCTATCTCCCTCTCTTCAGCCTTCTTTACCAGCCCGGTTACCTTCCACCTCTTGTCTTTAGATAGAGGTCTGGTCTCTTCAATGGTTACAAAATCACCCTCTTTGTACTGGTTGTTCTCGTCGTGAGCCTTGAACTTCACTGACTGCTTAAAGTACTTGTGGTACAAAGGGTGCTTTTTGTCACGCTCAACCATAACCACGACGGTCTTATCCATCTTGTCGGAGGTTATAGTCCCCTGAAGGGTGCGATTGTTAGTTGTCTTTTCCATCGTCTTTTTGCTTTTGGTTGATGAGGGTCATGACTCTAGCGATTGTCTTTTTTAACTCGTGGATCTTGGCAATGTTTTTAACCTTGCCGGTTGCCAGATCAAAGCGCAGCGAACGAAGCTCCTCCCTGGCACTGTCCAAGTCCTTGCGGAGGTCGACTATCGTCTTTTTGGCCATCTTTTGCATTTCGCTCTTCTTCATGGCTAGGCTTTTTTAACAAAACGGGTCTTGAAAGGCAACTTGTGCTTAGCCCTATCAAAAGCGACCTTGGCCTTATCCTCGGTTACGCCATCGAGCTCGAAGATCATCCTGCCCGGCTTCACTGGGAAAACATAGTGATCTACGGCACCTTTTCCTTTACCCATACCTACCTCGGGCGGTTTGGCTGTTACCGGCTTGTCGGGGAAAACCCTAATCCACACCCTACCCTCGCGCTTGAGGTAGTGGGTGATGGCGCGCCTTCCGGCTTCTATCTGACGGGAGTTTAACCACGCTGATCCCAAGGCCTGGAGGCCGTACTCACCAAAAGAGACCTCAGTTCCACGAGACTCAGTGTTGATGTTGCGCCTGCGGCCTTTGTGCCACTTGCGGTGCTTAACTTTCTTTGGCATTAACATGGCAGTATCTATTTCTTGTCGTTATCGAATATCTCGCCCTTATAGAGCCAGACCTTGATGCCGATTGAACCGTATGTGGTGACAGCTACAGTCTCGCCGTAGTCGATGTTGGCTCGGATGGTAGTCAAAGGAAGCTTTCCTTTCTTGAGGGTCTCGGAGCGGGCGATCTCTGCCCCATTCAGTCTTCCAGCCAGCTTGATCTTGGCCCCCTGGATTTCACGGTTTTGCATGGCTATATCCAAGTGACGTTTCATAACCCTGCGGTATCGCATCCTGCGCTCTAGGTCGTAGGCGATGTTTTGAGCCATTACTGAGGCCGATACCTCAGTACGCTTAACTTCTTCTACGTTGAGATTCAAAGGAGTCGAAACCCTGCCGATCCTCTTTTGAACAGCAGCCGCAAGTTCTTCAATGCCTTTACCGCCTCTGCCGATAACAATACCGGGACGGGCGGCTCTAATCGTTACCTTGTACTGACCGGGGGTGCGTTCAATCTCAACCCGGTCGATGCCGGCCTTCGAAATCTTCTCTTCGATGACTTCACGAATAGCCTCATCTTCCTTGAGGTATTTGCGGAAGTCTCCGCCTGGCGGCATCCACTTACTCAACCAATCTTTGTTGATGCCTAGCCTGTGTGAAATTGGATTAATCTTTCTTGCCATGATCTAAATAGACTTTCTTCGGAAAAACTTTTGAGCGAAACCTTTCTTTGGCTTTTTAACCTCCTTTTCTTTCTCTTCAAATTCCGGCTTCTCCTTAGGAGTCTTGTCCTCCTTGATGGTCTTAACCTTCTTCACTTTCTGTGGCATTACAAATGCCTGACTTTGGGCCTTCGGATCCTCTTTCAAAACTAAGTTAACGTGAGAGTGCTTGTGCTCAATGAGCCCCACCCTACCGCGGGCTTTAGCGCGGCCCCTGCGGAGAACTCTTCCCTTGTCTACGGTTATAGATGATATCACTAGTCTTCCGGTATCCATATTCTTCTCCCTGGCATTGGCAATGGCACTCTCTAGAAGCTTCAAGACCGGCTCACTTGCCCTGTGAGGCAGGGCCCGCAGTTGAGCCATGGCTGATACTACGTGGGCGCCTTTTACAGCATCTGCCACTAATCTCACCTTACGCGGTGACATGTTTAGGTTTTTGATGGCTGAAATCGCCACTTTTGTATCTTTTTCTGCCATGGTTATGCGCCTTCTTTAGTTTTTTGCTCTATCTCCTTCTGCATCTTTCCGCCGTGTCTGGTGAATTTGCGGGTGGGAGCAAACTCGCCAAGCTTGTGCCCCACCATATCTTCGGTAACAGAGACGTCGATAAAGGCTCGGCCGTTGTGGACGGCAAAAACGTATCCAACCATCTCTGGGGATATAGAGGAAGCTCTCGCCCATGTTTTAATAGGCTTCTTGCTGCCGGCGTCGGCTTGAGAGACCTTCTTTAACAGTTTTGGGTCTACGTATGGGCCCTTTTTAGCACTTCTAGCCATGATTACTTCTTGCTTCTTTTACCTGCTCTGCGTTTAACAATCAACTTATCAGACCACTTATTCTGCTTGCGGGTCTTCTTGCCGCCAATGATATTGCCCCATTTGTCCTTAGGACGCTTGGTACCACGAGGCTGACGACCCTCTCCACCGCCGTATTTGTGATCCACCGGGTTCATAGCGGCACCGCGTACTGTGGGCCTTATGCCCATCCTGCGCTTGCGACCGGCGTTTCCGATAACGGTTAGGTTGTGCTCTGGATTAGACACCTGACCCAGGGTGGCAAAACCCTCTGAGAGAACCTTCCTCACTTCGCCTGAAGGCATCTTAATGTGTGAGTATCCGGCGTCGTGTCCTAGGACTTGGGCAGATGAACCAGCACTCCTGATGATGGCCCCACCGTTTCCTGGTTTGATTTCGATATTGTGAATCTCGTATCCAACCGGGATCTTCTTCAGAGGCATACGGTTGCCTGCCTTCAAAGCTGCTTTAGCTGAGGCCTTAACCTTATCCCCCACCCTCGCCTTAGCGTGAGCCAAATGATACCTTCTTTCTCCGTCTGCGTATACAACGCGGGCGATGAAAGCAGAGCGGTTTGGATCATACTCCAGGCCTTCGATGGTGCCTGGGATATCTAGCTTATCGTGCTTGAAATCTACGGCTCTGTAGTTGCGCTTAACTCCAGCCCCTTGGTGGCGGACCGTAATGCGGCCGTAGTTGTTACGGCCTGCGTGGCGCTTCATACCCTTAGTGGCTGACTTCAGGGGCTTTTCCTTGGAAAGCTCAGAGTAGTCCACTACGGTCATCTGACGCCTGCTTTTTGTATATGGCTTGTATTTCTTCATTAGTGTGGAATTACGTCAATGGTCTCGCCTTCTTTAATAGTTACTACAGCCTTCTTGTATTCGTGGGCCTTCTTGCGGTTTCGGATAACGTTCACTTTTTCAACGTGAACTTTGTAGATCTTCTCGATAGCTTCGGCGATCTGCTTTTTGTTGGCATCTGGATTTACCAAAAAGATGTACTTATCAGAAGCACTTAAGTCCGTCCCCTTCTCAGAGATAAGGGGTTGCTTAATTGTCCTATTTTTTAGATCCATAGTGATTTTCTATTGTCTCTAGGGCCCCTTGTTCGATAACGATGACGGCAGGGCGCAAAAGATCGTATACATTGAGGCTCTTAGGATCGGCTACCTTCACTTTCTTCAAGTTCCTGCCGGCCATAAAAGCACTCTTGTTCTCAGGGGCAACAACTACCAAGGCGCTTTGTGTTGGAGCCAATACCTTCAAGGCCTCCCTCAACTGCTTGGTTTTGGGTTCAGTTATGCCCAGTGAATCGATCAGCTTAACCTCTCCGTCAGCCATTCTTTTAGACAAGATGGCAAAGACCGCGCCCTGGCGCATCTTTTGGGGAATATTCAGTGAAAAGCTCTTCTCCTTGGTTGGTCCGTGCGTTACTCCACCCCCAACCCACAAAGGAGAACGGATAGATCCGTGGCGGGCGCGGCCGGTGCCTTTCTGTCTCCAAGGCTTAATACCTCCACCTCTCACTGCGCCCCGGTCTTTGACAGCTCCAACCTTCTCGCGGGCATTGGTAGTCTGAACTCTTAGGGCTTGGTGAACTAGGTCCGGGTTCCACTTGGCGCCAAAAAGCCTGTCAGAAACCTCAACGTCACCAACCTTTTTGCCTTCTATATTTAATACTTCTGTTTTCATGATCTACTTAGCTTCAGTTTCGGCTTCTTCTTTCTTGGCCTCCTTAGGCTCCTCCTTCTTGGCAGTACGGTTGATTAGGGTAACCATGGATCCCTTCATGCCAGGCAAGGCTCCCTTTATTAGCAATAACCCTCGGTCTTTTTCATATGCAACCACCTCAACACTCTTTAAGTTAACGGTCTCCTGACCCATCCTGCCTCCCATACGGGTGCCGGGCATAACTCTCTGAGGACCAGTAGCTCCAATTGAGCCTGGAGCGCGGCTGGTGTGTTTGGTTCCGTGAGTGGTGCTGGCAGCGCCGGCGAAACCGTGACGCTTAACAACGCCCTGGAAACCCCTGCCTTTGCTCTTGCCAATAACGCGCAGTTTATCACCCACGGCAAAATCGGCCTCTTTATCTTGGACCTCTACGAACGTTACTGGGACTACATTCTCCTCACGGAAGACCTGGCCCATCTTTACCTTCTTACCTTTGATCTTATTCATTGGTTTTAGGCGCCCAAAGAGCGGGACGTATACAAAAGAAAACGCCCCTTTAGGCAGGGGTTATCTTACAATACTGAGTATTTAGAGGCAAGGGCTAAGAACAGATAAACTCGCACCCTATTTATTGATATCTTAAGGTTGACGTCATCTATGTAAAGTGGTATTCAATAGACGGTACATTGAATTAGTCCCTGGCTATCTGCACATCTATATGGGGGTTTAGATAATCAGGGACTAGCAAAGGAGGAACCCTGATGAATGACGATTGGAAGAGCTTCGCTCAGATCGCTGAGCAGGCTGCAAATGAGGTGATGTACGCGGTGAGGTCTCTGGCGGAGGCTGACATGCTCAGCCAGTACCGTGGCCACATCGTGATCATGGACCCGGCCAAGCCCTACACGCGTGGCGACACGGTGGAGGACTTCGAGAAGGCCATCGCCTTCCAGGCGAGCTACACCGATCCCAGCTGGCCCTGGAAGTACGACTACCAGAAGATCGCCCTGGCCAAGGCCATGGTGACCTGGCGGTACGGCGTCTCGAGCCGGGAGTCGGTGACCAACCAGCGATACCTGCTCGACGAAGGCGCTGCCCCGTGGGCGGGTTCGGTGGTCTGGAACGGCAACCTGTTCGTTGCCTTCTCCGGGCTTCCTTCTCAGGACGACGAGTGGATCTGCCACTGCGTCGCCGCGCGGATCGTGGCTCTCGAGTACGCCCAGCAGCTGCCTGACAGCACTCTGCTCGGTGGCGAGGGCATCGAGCTCGCCGCCTGACCCAAGGCCCGACTGGGAACAACACAAGGAACGAAGTCCGTACCGGTGTTGCTCTCCGGTACGGGCCTCGTTTCTTTTTTAGACTATCTATCGACTCTCCTGCCTAGCAAAAAGACTTCTCCGCCTACCGGCTTATCGGCTCTAGGAAAAAGTATGAATTGGCCCTCTTTGGCGAAATACTTCGTATCTCCATCCGTTGCTATCAACTCCCCTTCCCCTAGTTCATCGAAGTTTTTAAACTTACGACTAAAGGCAAAGTCCTCATTCTGTTTGTATATCTGCTCTTCCACCACCACAAAATCCTGCTCGGCTGGAGGTTCAAACTGGTATTCCTCAGGGATTTTATCTACACAGCCGTACTGCTTAAGAAAGCCGTAGATTGTCTGGATAGCAATGGGAATGTATTCATCTACTCTATGAAGGGAGCCACATTCCGCACCAAGGCCCGGCTTTCCAATTGTTTCCATGTACCAGTCGGTACTCCCAGGATGGGTCTTATTCCAGCCACTGCTTACTATCCTAAAGGGAAGGGTTTTAGCCAATTCATACATATCAGGCCTGCATATTAAAAACGGCTCACCCTCCAGATCATTAAAGGAATGCACATCAAGTAGTGCATCCGAGCGATCCATAATGGCTTTAAGTTCCTTGGCTCTCTTAAACTCGGGCACATCCCTGTCGAGATCTTCTTTAAAGATACGATTCATGTTGAAGTTAACCTGCCTTGCGTTAACCTCGAGGGCTAGAGGATTGGCCACCACGAAAGAAACTTCACCTGCGTCTATTGAGATCTTAGGCAGTAGCTCTTCAAATGCCCGTACCCCCACAGTTTCGTTGCCATGAATAGCAGCAAAGACAGCCAAGCGTGACCCGGGGCGTTTTCCTTTAATTGTTGTCTCCAAATCCATATCGAAAGTATTCTTATATCATACCAAAGGTATTGGAGGGGCTGCACACGCACTGAGCGCATGCAGCCCCTCAACTTGTCTAGAGGATCATCTCCACCAAACGTTGCGTTTCTTCCACGCATCTTCTAACCGTTTCCATCGAGGCTGTAGTGCCGAACATCCGGAACTCAACAGTTCCGGTAGTTAGCTTGTAGCGGACTAGGTCCCAAACATTTCTCTCGCCACCCCGTTCATCAATGTACGAAGTGAGTTCAAAGATGCTTGAGAATTCCGGCGGGGCACCATAGGTCTCAGCCATAGCGCGGTATGCAGCCAGGCGCCTGCCACCGGATCCATTACTGATCTCACCCAGGCGATCAATAACACCTTCGCGGCAATAGCGGAGCACCTTCACTGCCTCCTCGGCACTAACGCCCACGTGTACGTGAATGGCAGCAACCTGTGAGGCTGCAACCTTCCGTTCATAGGGAATTGCTTCCCAGATCTGCCTGTGACGCTCGCTGAACCCATTGACGACAAGCTCGCCGAGCTCTTCCTGTGGGACGTAGTCAGCGGACCGAAACTGCAGTCCAAGGCTAGATCCAGCCTCCACGAGAATCTCATCGTTTCTTCGAAGAGCTTGGATGATTCCATCTGCGCTCTCCTTGACCTCTGTCCGGTCTTCAACCTGACCAGCAAAGAGCTCATATCCAAAGAGGCTCGAGGGCAGTCCCTTTTCCCTACAGAGCTGATAGAGCCTTGGCAGAAGCTCATCTATTGCGGGCACAATCCTGCCGTCCCGCACAATGAACTGCTCGCGCTCGACTCCGAGAGTGCGTACCATTGTCTCCTCCTATATCCCTTGGTTTTAAGGGTACAACCCAGTACTTTTGTACTGGTAACTGCGCACTCATTATTCAAATATTCAGATACCAGAACAAAAACACCTCCCGAAGGTCTGGGAGGTTTCTGATATCTTGTTTGTATTAAATCAAAGTGAACCCGGACCTTACGGAGAAGCCGTGAAAGTCCACCACCAATTCAAGTTATTTATCCTGAAACTCATTGTTATAAGTTTATGCCTTATATTCTTCAGAATCAAGGTCTTCCTAAAACACTAATTACCTTTCAAACCCTCAAGTCCCCGGACCTCAACACCTTTTCCACTTCGGTTGCCGTCCTCGGGTAAGTTCTTTATCAGCTCAACTGACATATCCCAGGTAATCCACTTCATTTGGACTGGTACAGAGCCAACCTCGCCAAACCCGCATGCTCGGGGAGTCGGATCGCTGCTTGAAACAGGCCTGAAATCATATGGGTCGTCAGGATTTATCCATATGCCATAGGCAGTTTTTGGCTTGTGGTAGTGCTCAGATTTGCAGGTATCTGGAGCCGCCACTTTGAACTGGTATTTGGGATAGTATTCGTTTGGCCGCAAAACCAACATCTCAACCTCAGAAGGTCGATCGGCCTCGCTATAGGTCCCGCCTCCCCCAGAGGGCGCAACTCCGGTTTGCTCCTCGGCCTCGGGCGTTACCCAACGTTCTATAACAATCCAGTTGATAAACTGCGGACTGCCCCTCCAGTGAGGGTAGTGAATGCCCTGGGCGGTGGCTCGTCCATCTGGAGTTTGAACCTCAACGCTGCCGGTTAGATCCAAACTCTCCATACCGTTGGCTGTTGCTCCATCGTGAACCTGAAGATCGACACTGCCGTCTGCATTTGTTTTAACTCCAACGGCTGAGACGATGTGTCCGGCGCCACCCAAAGACATGCCCACCTCAACCGCGGCGCCGCTTTTAAGGGCTTCTGATATCTTTTCGATTGTGGGGAAAGAGATTGTCTCAGTAACTATTGGTAGATTGTGCCTTTCTACAAACGCCTGCTTGCCCGGTACAATGGCCCCCGGCCTTACACCTTTGGCTGGATCGTGGCCCATATCTTTCTTCAGTTCCTCTACGGCATCAAAGATATTGCCGCCAAACTCTCCCTCTACAAATTCATCAAGATTGCCGTTTTTGTTAACTAGATTGATAACACCGTTAGCTACAGATACCGGCCCGCACTCATTGACTCCTTGAGGCAGGTTTGGCACATCGGGCACAAACACATCAAGCGAGGCATCTTGGGCAAAGGCAACGGACGCACCGCTGAAGGTACCCGCTGCACCGCCAAACCAAATCTCACCGGATGGATCTTGGTAGAAGCTAACGGGCATTACGTGCTCCGTAGCTGTTACTTCAAGCTCTTTCCCTTTGGTGGCCTCAAGGTCAACTACGTTCCCTATGGGTTTGACTGAAAGCACAAGGAACACCTTATATGACTCACCAACCTCAACTCCTTCTGCAGAAAAGTTGAAGTTGTTGCGATACTTTGCGTATACACGGGGGCTCTCATTTCTCACTACCCACTCGGCATCATCAAAAGATCCGTCGCCATTCATATCAAGAGCTGCGTTTATAACCGCGGCTCTTTGGCTGTCCTTTACATAAGGGACGGAAAGCGCTGCCCCACCGGTTGGCTCATCAGCCACCGTATATACAACTAAACTAATATCATCCCCCATGGCCCTTTGCAGATTCCCTCCTTGGAAAAGGAGAAAGAAGCCTATACCTACGATAAGCACAAATAGGGCCCCTACCAGGTATTTCTTGTCCATTATCTAACTATATCCCCGCAGGCAACGTATACATTCGCCTCCTCTACAGACTTGTGAACGTTAATGGCTAAAGGCAAATCGCCAAAGATGGAGTCCATCGAGACAGCCAACATGGTTTCTGAGACGCCATTTACAGGAAATCCTAGCGGATACACTGCTGCTCCTATCTCAGCACAAGGACCTACGTGGATGTGTGCTGGCTGGGTCACGTTTTCGGGTGCGCCGTCTAGGTCGAGCACAACTCGGGTGCCCCCATCAACACTAGTGAGGTAGGCATAACCCGACATACCTGAATCATTTTGTTCGCCTAGAGCAATCGCAATCTCTTGACCCTCTGCTTCCTCTTCCTCCTGCTCTCCAGAGACTGGTGCCTCCCCGGCAGGACGGTTCATATACCAGAAGACCCCGACTACTACGAGAAGGACTATAACGATCCCCCAAACATATGTATTTTTCATACTATTTTTATATTTATCTTAAACCAACTTACGCCATTGTTGGATATCTAGATTATACCATAGCTCCCATAGGCCCCGCGCTACGGATATATCCTATACCACCACAAATACCTTATCCCTAGAAGTATGCCCCGATACCAGCTCTATTCTAGAGGGAGCTATTCCCAGATGTTTAGCCAAAAGCTTAATGGCAGCCAAATTCGCCCTCCCATCTTTAGCAGAGACTGTTAAGGATATTTTAAAGTGAGTGTCGTCTATCTCCTCGACTTTATTAACGGAGGCAGATGGATTGACTCGGATATATAAGATCATCTTCTTTATCATACCCAAAAATAGCACGACCCCGCCTCCTACGGGGCCGTGCTACAGACGACTCCCAGGAAACGGGGTCCTAGATCTTCGATTCGGGAACGTACCCGACCTTCTCTGGGAAACCGCGAACCTGCTCCGCCACTCGCTTGCAGAAGGCCTCAACTCCCAAAGCTGAGGTGCCGATGAAGTCCATCGGATCCTTCAGCAGGGAGCCGATCTCCTCGGCAGTGAGTGGAATGGACGGGTCGTTGCCGAGACGGCGCACGAGATCGTTCTCCTCGGTGCCCTGCTCTCGCATGCCCAGAGCCACCGCGACCGCGTGGTCCTTGATGGCTGCGTGGGCATCTTCGCGACCCATACCAGCCTGCACGCAGGCGGCGAGGATCCGGGTGGAAGCCAGGAACGGCAGATACTTCTTGATCTCCCGCCTGGCAACGGCGGGATAGAAGCCAAAGCCGTCGAGGACCGTGACGGTCGTATCGAGGATCCCGTCGGCAGCGAAGAAGGCGCCCTTGAGGGCCACTCTCCGCACTACGGAATCGGATAC
>CAYMRK010000005.1:0-13434 GCA_964392905.1 uncultured Candidatus Saccharibacteria bacterium
ATGTTGAAGTGCCCTAGGGCAACTCCTTTTTGTTTAGCCTCTGCAAGGGCGTCCTTTAGGGTCATATCCTCTTAGGCTTGTATTTAGCTGGGGCCTTCTTCAAATATCCCTTGAGTTTGTGCTCACTAAGGAGCCCTTCGCGTGCACCCACATACTGCACCACAGACATTGAGTTAATGGGAGCCCACATCAGGGCCTCCTCAATACTCATGCCTTTAGCTAGGGCAACCACAAAAGTTGAGGAGAAAGCATCTCCTGCTCCGGTACGCTCGAGTGGCTTCTTTGGATCTGGGTACATTGGCATGTACCAGTATTCTTTGTCGTTGCGTAGATATGCGCCCTCTCGCCCGTCGGTAATGACTGCTATCTTCGGCCCCAAAGCGCACAAACCGTCGAGGAGTTTCTTAATCTTCTGTTCTTTGGTCTGCAAAACCCTTTGAGACTCTTCTTTGTTCATGAAGACTATCTCAGCTCTTTTGTATGTACCCGCTAGCTTTTTGGCCCCCATCTTCATCTGGAAAGTACCTGGCTGAAAGGCCATCTTAACGTCTTTGTTTTTGTCTAGGTATTTCTCCACCTGCTTATGAAACTGCAACAAGCTGTGTTCACCGGCCGAAGACATATATATCCATTTGGGCTTGCCGATGCCCGGCAACTTGTATTCGTACTCTTCGTGCTTGATTAAGATAGTACGCTCTCCTTCGTATGAGAGGACGTAGTGGTAGTTGGTCTTAGCGCCCTTGTGGGCCTTAATAAACTCAGTACCCACCCCTTCCCCCTTGAGAGTGGCAATGGCTTCCTCTCCGTTGCGGTCAGCGCCGACATTAGACACCAACGCACTCTTCAGACCAAGTCTTGTCGCCGATACAGCTGCGTTAGCACTATTGCCAACCGCCGGCACCACCTTCACCTCCTTGTACGGAATTTTGTCGCCAAAACGCATGGATATCACGCAATTGTCATGATTAATGTCACAGGTAACGCGGGCGTCTTGAAGCGCGATGAATGCATCGCTCGTGAGATCTCCTATGGATACAAAATCGTACTTTTTCATTATTTCTTTCTTCTAATGACCTTTTTCACTGCCGAGATTATATCTTTACTCGAGAGAGAGTACTTCTCTATTAAATCACCCGGCGAGCCAGACTCACCGTATACCCCCTGCATGCCAACAAACTCTTGGGGGGTAGGCAGCTCCTTGGCAAGCAGCTCAGCTACTGCTCCACCCATACCTCCTTCCACTTGGTGCTCCTCAACTGTAACTACTGCTCTGCATTTGCGCGCCACCTCAAGAATAGTTGCCCTATCCATTGGCTTGATGGTGTGGTTGTTAACCACAATGGTACCAATCTTTTGTGATTCTAGCTCTTTGGCCGCTATCATTGCCTCGTGCACCAAAGGGCCGCACGCCACTATCGCGCACTGGGGCTTGCTGGACTCCCAAAAGATTTGGGCCTCTCCTGGATTGAATGGTGTCTCTTCGCTGGTTAAAACTGGCGTCGCCTCACGGGTAAATCTTAAATAGACTGGCCCGGCAATCTTGGCCGCTGCAACCGTTGCCTTGCGGGCCTCATGGGCGTCGCAGGGGACAATAACCCTCATGTTCGCCATTACTCTCATAGTCGCGATGTCTTCAAGGGCTTGGTGGGTGGCACCATCTGGCCCCACTGAGATTCCAGAGTGATGACCAGCTATTTTCACATTGGAGTTGTTATACGAAATCGTGGTGCGAATCTGCTCCCAGTTTCTGCCCGGCGAAAAAGTTGCATACGAGGCGATATAGGGAATCTTGCCCGAGACCCCCAAGCCCGATGCCACTAAAGCCATGTTTTGCTCTGCCACACCTAACTCAAAGTATCGGCTAGGAAACTTCTCAGCAAAGGCTTGAGTTCGAGTGGACTCAGTGAGATCCGCGCAAAGCGCCACCACCCTCTCATCGGCCTCACCTGCCAACACCAACCCCTCGCCGTATCCGTTGCGTGTGGGAACCTTTTCCACGTTCTTCTGGAACATCTTCCTGTTTAGTTTTAATCCTCTAGCTAACATTACTCGTGTTCTGATTTAATCTTTCCGCCCAAAGTACGCAACTCCTGTAATGCCTTTTGCGCCTGCTCTTTAGTGGGAGGCTTGCCGTGCCACTCAAACTTGCCCTCCATGAAACTCACGCCCTTCCCTGGAATGGTGTGGGCGATGATCATGGTCGGTTGGTAACTAATGGCTTTGGCCTCGTTAACGGCAGCTATGATCTGTTCAAAGTTATGCCCGTCGATCTCAAGTACATTCCACCCGAAGGCTTCGTACTTTTCCTTCAACGGCTCGAGGGGCATAATCTGCTCGGTGTATCCATCAATCTGAATGTTGTTGCGATCCATGATGGCTATGAGGTTGGAAAGTTTTCTGTTGCCCACAAACATGACTGACTCCCAAGTGGCGCCCTCCTGCTGTTCTCCATCTGAGAGGAGGCAATAGATCTTGTGCCTTTCCCCATTCAGACGAGCAGCAAGCGCCATGCCGGCTGCCTGACCCAAACCGTTGCCCAAAGGGCCGGCCGTGACCTCAATTCCGGGCAGGCTCCCCCGGTGAGGGTGACCCTGCAGGCGAGAGTTAATCTGCCTCAGGCTCTTTAGCTCCTTGAGTGGAAAGTATCCTGCATAGGCCATAGCAACGTACTGGACCGGCACAATGTGGCCATTTGAAAGAACCACTCGATCACGCTCAGCCCAATCAGGGCTTTTAGGATTATGATTCAATATCCGGAAGTAGAGTGTAGTAAAAATGTCCGCCATGCCCAAAGGCCCAGCTGAGTGGCCACTGCCAGCGTCTTCTAATATATCGATAATCTTTATGCGAATCTTGTTTGCCTGCTCTTCAAGCAGTCTAGTTTCTTTATCAGATAGATACATCTAAAGGGAGTTTAGGGTTTGATATGCCTTGGCTGGATCCTTGCTCGAGAAAATGTAGTTACCGGCGACCAAGATGTCTGCGCCAGCCTCAAGCGCTCTAGCGCCCGTCTCGGGGTTGACCCCACCATCTACTTCAATTTTAACACCCGCATCTGCCCCTCGCAAAAATCTAACTCGATCTAGAGCGCTCTCATCGAACTTTTGTCCGCTGCTACCGGGCGTAACTGCAAGTATTTGAAACATATCTGCGTCTTTAATATATGGAAGCGCCCCCTCTATAGGTACCGTGCTATCGAAAGACAGTGATAGCTGGACCCCAGTTTCATCGCACTGCTTCTTCAAAAACTCTATGTCCTTCACGGTTTGTACTGGCACCACCAAACGCTTGGCTCCCACCTCAATCCATGAGACTGCAACCGCCTCGGGGTCTTTCACCATCAGATGCACCTCTAAGTTGAAAGATGTACCTAAGCTTTTGTACTCGGCGGGATTGCTCCACGAGCGCCAGGAGGTAAAGTGGCCGTCGGCCACATCTAGGTGCAGCCAACCATCAGCGGGCAGAAACTCCTTTGCCTTTGCTATATCTCTAGCTGCCTCTTCGAAGGTGGCTCTGTTAATTGAGGGTATTATCAATTTGAGCTAGTTTGTTCAGCCTTCTTTTGTGGCGCTCCTCCCCCGAGAAAGGAGTTTGCAGCCACACACTCACTATCTTCTTGGCGGTTCCGACATCGACAAAGTCAGCTCCGATGGAAAGTACGTTGGTATCGTCATCCTGCCTGCTCGCCAGGGCGTGATCGGGCGACATGGCTAACACAGATCGAACGCCGTAGTATTTGTTAGCTGTTACATCCACCCCCACGCCACTTCCGCATATCAAAATACCTCTGCTCTCCGTGGGGTTTTGAGAAACCCGTTCTCCAACAGTAGCAGCGTAGTCTACGTAATCATCATCGGCCACCTTCTCTTTGGCGCCCACATCATCAACGCTCCAGCCGCCCTCAGCTAGGAAAGCTTTGATGCTCTCCTTCATATCAAAACCCCGGTGATCTGCGCCGATGTATATAACCATTGGTTTAATTATAAGCTATCCCTACTGAGGGATGTTAAGTCCCTCCAGAACCTCGGGATCAAACCCTTCAAACTCTTCCAAGTCTATACCCTCGAGAGCCTCACCCGGGAAAGCTCCTTGTGGAGAAAAAGCACCAGGCTTAGGAGAAAGGAACAGCACAACGTAGAGCATTAGGCTCATCATGACTACCCCAAGAATAGCTGCACCCACAAAAAGCCCCTTCTTCTCTTCCGGTGCAGGTGCCGACGCTATAGCAGGCTTAAGCTCCTTAAGGTTTTGGTAGATCAAGTAGGAGTAAATCAAGGCGAAGGGCGCAAACAGTAGGTTAGATATGCTACCTAAGATGTTTTGTACGGTTTGACCCCCTAGCATTGCGGGGAGCATGAAAAGTAGCTGGAAGGCTGCGCTAATTAAGCCCAAGACCAACAGTCTGCCCATTACATCCCACCAGTAGCCCCTAACGTACTCCTTGCTCGCCATCATAGCTCCAAACCCCTTCTTACCTTCGACTACAAATACATAGATAGAAAGTACGAACCAACCAGCAAAAATGATGCCGGGAACTACCAACAGCAAACTGCCGCCCATGATAGTAAGGGTCACAGCAATAACTAGCCAGAGGTAGCTAAAGAAGCTTCCAAAAGCGAGCTTCAATGCTCCACCAACACCCATGCCTTGGTGGAAAATATAAATTGAGGTCAGGGTTACTAGCGTCGTTAAAGCGAGGAATACGAAGGTCATACCCCCTATGACCCACATTGCAGCGGCAGGACCAGACAAGACAGCTACTACCATCAACGGAGCAAACAAAAAACCTGCTAGTACCTGGGCAAGCTGCACGCCAATCAGTTTCCATAAATGCTGTTTGTAAAGCGCCAGACTCGAACCAAGTAAATCACTAATCGCTGCTAACTTGGGCCTTTGCCCGCTAGGAGCAGCTTGACTTGAAACAAAGCCCTCTCCCTCACCCCCTTGGTTAGATACTATAGTGTTTTCTTGCATGATTTTATTATAACAGATTATCCCTGAAACTCGGCTGAAGCTCACTGCTTATATCCACTGGTACCATTTTCGCCTCAACAACACCCGCTTCATCTACCTCCACCAAGAGAGCTGCCCCTCGCATAGTCTCTTCAGAGAAAGTTTGATCGAAAATGAAATTACCTAGGCTGTAGGCAATCCACCCATCTCTATATTGCTCAAGCTCCTGAACCACGTGTGGGTGATGCCCCACTACCAGATCTACTCCATTATCAATGAGCTCCTGGGCCGTGGCTTTCTGTAAGTCGTTAGAGACAGCCTCATACTCTTCGCCCCAGTGAAGCATGACGATTACTAGATACCCTTGCGCCTTCAAAGCTGAGGCATTCGCCTTTACGCTCTCCAGATCGAAGTCACTTATCCCAGGTGTTGTGGACCCAGCCTCCAGGCTCTCTGGCAAGAGGTCGGTGTACGACAAGGCTGCGATACGTATCCCGTTTGCCTCAACAATGGCGGGCTCATTGGCCTCTTCGTAGTTCTCGCCTGCTCCTACTGGAGTGATCCCCGCAGCTTTCAGTAGCGAGACTGTATCTAGAAGAGCAAACGAGCCCCAATCCCAGATATGGTTGTTAGCCAGCGAGAGCACATCGAAGCCTGCATAGACTAGACCCTCAACCACCCTCGGGTTTGCTCGGAAAGAGTATATACTCCCCTGATTGCGTCCTCGGTCAGAAATGGCACTCTCGAGATTACCGAAGGTAAGATCTGCCCCGCTTAAAATATCGGCGGATTTAAGAAACGGATATCTATAATCTCCCACTTCCTCAATCTTCCTGCCAACGGCTCGCGAGAGCATAATGTCACCCACAAAAAGGAGGGTGGCTCTTTTGCTCACCGCATCTAACGCATCAAGTCTCGCTTCAATCTGCGCTCGCACCTCAGCAGAGTGCTTAGCGCGCGCCATAATAATCGAGAGCTCTCCGATAAAGAGGAAGAGCCAGCCTGAAGAGAAGACTAGCATGCAAACGAGCACCCAGGAGAGTGTTCGTTCCAAAGGAGTCTTCATTCCAGAGAAGGTTATTTTAGATAGTTGCCTATCTTCTCAACGTGTTTCACTAAAGTAGAGGTGTAACCGTATTCGTTATCATACCAGGAGAGCACCTTAACCAAATCCCCGTCCACCACTCTAGTGAAGGAGAGATCCACAATTGCACCATAAGGCTCACCTACAATGTCGCTCGAAACCAGGGGCTCATTAGTGGCTTTCATAATGCCCCTCCAGCGAGGGCTCTCAGCTGCTTTCTTTAGAATGCTATTTACCTCCTCTACGGTGGTTTTCTTCTTGGAGACGAAGGTAATATCGGCAATAGACCCGGCCACTACCGGTACCCTAAGGGCGATGCCATCAAACTTATCTTCCATCTCCTTGATTGCCCTGGCCACGGCGTGAGCCGCACCCGTCGAAGAGGGCACAATGTTTTGGGCAGCTGCCCGACCCCGCCTATAATCGTGACCCCTGGTTGGCCCATCCACCAAGCTTTGGGTGGCTGTATATCCGTGAACGGTGGATAGAATTGCCTTCTCTATGCCGAGCTTCTCCGTTAAAACTGCTATCACAGGCGAGGCAGCATTAGTTGTGCAAGATGCATTCGATGAGAGTACCAGCTTCTCGAGCTTGCCTTCATTGACTCCCATTAGTATAGTTGCTCCCTCGGTCCCGTCTGGATCATCTGCTGGAGCTGTTATTACAACTCTTTTGGCTCCTGCCTTGATATGCGCTTTGGACTTCTCGAATGAATCGAAAACGCCTGTAGCCTCAACCACTACATCTACCTTAAACTTCTTCCAAGGCAGCTTTTCTGGATCTTTTCCTTGAAATACCTCTACTTTTTTACCGCCCACCAACAGGGTCTTACCTTTAACTTTCACCTCCTTATCGAAGCGACCGTAAACTGTGTCGTTTTGCAGCAAATACGCTAAGTTCTCAATGTCTCCCAAGTCGTTAATCGCTACTATATCAATCCCCTTCTTACCGAAAGCCTGACGGAAGAAAAGCCTTCCAATCCTTCCAAATCCGTTTATTGATACTTTTGCCATGTCTCTATTATAGCCTACTCCTACAGCTCTATATTCACACCGTCCCCCACTACTATGCCTACGCGCTTCACAGTGCCAGCAGGCACCTCCAGCACCTTATCGACCGCCACCGGCGAAGGGTATCTTCTCAATTTGTGCAAAGGTACTCCTGGCTCAGGTTGAGCGTCTTGGGCAAATCCCACCACCTTATCGTCTAATATCCAAATAATGTCTATGGGGAAATCAACACCTTTCATCCAAAAGGTCCTATCGCCAGGCGAGGGGAAAAGAAACAGCATTCCTTCGTCTTCAAGTAGCGGCGCTCTGCCACCTAATCCTTTATCGCGCGTGCTCATGGTATCAGCTACATCCACCCGGAAACGTTCTCCGCGGATTATAACCATGGCTTGTTTGTGTTTATCAGCGTTCAAAAAAGTAAATGCTCCGCTGCGGTATGCCCAAACTAAAACTCCTACCAAGATCGCTGCGAATACCAAGTATAGAAACCTCATCTATTTGAACTTTAATCTGTACGCCACGATACCGAAAGCGATGGCTACATTCAAAGACTCTTTTTTGCCCTGCATTGGTATTTCCAAGATCTTGTCTGCTTGTCTAAGGATTGCGTCTGAGAGTCCTGCCACCTCACTCCCCAGAACGAGGACGAGCTTACGCTTGCGGGTTTTAAATTTATGATACGGCACTGATTTCTTTGACTGCTCCACCGCTAAGATCTCGTAACCGTCCCTTCGAAGCTCATCGAGTAGCTTTGCGGTCGAGACCCTTTTCTCGTATGGGACTGTGCGCTCAGCACCCAAGGACACTTTTATAAACTGACTGCGGTGTTTGCCTAGTTTGTCGACTGGACCAGGCGTTATCCCGCAAAGATACACTTTTTCAGCTCCCGCTGCGTCTGCCGTGCGGAAAACTGAGGCAACATTGTGAATACTGCGAATATTATGAAGCACAACTACCATCCCCCTCATTATACCGGCCCCAGCTCCAGATATCTAAATTAAATAGTCTAGTTGGGGGCCATCCCGTACGGGATGGCCCCCAACTCCTGAATCGTCACTCCCCCACGCTGTGGGCATAGAGGGTGAAGTAACCGGCGTAGAAGGGCTCCCAGGTTGCCTGGACCAAGCTGATTTCGAACAGCAGCACCTGCTTGAGCGCTCGCAGAGCATCCACGATCTGGGTAGCTGAACCCCGTTCGTAGGCCTCTGCGATCTCGGCGCCCATGGCGTAGAGGACACGGCCCTCGTCAGTCCACAGCAAGAACCTGTCCTCGCCGCACAGACACTCCCAGTCACCAGAGACCCAGGCCAGCATGCGCAAACCATGAGCCTCATTACCGAAGTGCGCCAGATACTGGTCAAGCCCGCAGGCGCACCGGCGATGCTCGTAGGCGGCCTCCCGAGAGAAGAAGCCAACTTCACCTCCCTCGAGATCACCCTGAGCAAGCATGACTGCGACAGAGAAGATCTCTGCCTTCACCTTGCGGATGAGCTTCAGCGGTGGGTTTTCGCCGAACCTCGAAAGGTCGACCACGGACAGCTTCTCCGGAATCTTGGTGTTGGACTTGGTGATGAGAAGCTTCAGCTCCTCTGACAGGTCCTCTTCACCGATCACTCTATTGTCATCGAACGTCACCGTCTTCCTCCTTTGTGCAACGATGATGAAATTTTAATAGCATATTCGGAAAAGTGAGTAAAATAGCCGCCCAGAAAATAAAAGGAGGGAGGTTGGTCTCGTGTACTCCCCAATGTACACGAGACCTCCCGTCCCCCTATCTGCGACGCTCCCGGCGACGCTCAGCCCACTTCTCCACGAACGGAATCAAGATGGAGCCAGCGATCATCACTGCGATCACGATGCCAAATGTCCCCAAGCTGTTGATCACAAGCCCTACCATGAACACTCCTTCCGAGTTACTCGCCTCCCGCAATTCGCCCGAGGGCAATTACGCCGGCCGTGATCACTGCCATGATGAGCCAACCGACCCACTCAGGCACCAGGTATTCCTGCACCTTCCTACCTCCCTTCTAGTTGGTAAAGATGAATCCTGAGACCAACGCGAGTGCCGCCCCAGTCACAACCTCCCCCCAGGCGCCACTCTTCTTGGCCAAGAAGTCCCGCGCGCCAGAGAAGATGAGTGGAACCGAGATGAGCATCCATGACGTTCCGAAGGTGAGCTTGATCCACGTCGGGATCGTTACGTCGTCCATTTCCTCTCCTTGTTGAAGAACCACTCCTATAAACACAGCTAATACCACAAATCTATGAAGTTGTAAAATGAGAAAGCCGCCTCCTTGGAGACGGCGTGATAGGGCATAGATTGACCTGCCCCTACAGATTCGACCCTCGAATCTGCCTTATCGGTCCGGGCTGCAAACACAGCTACTTCTTCTCGAGCTCGGAGAACCTCTTCTCCAATCTCTCGAGAAGAGTCGCGATACCGGCGAGAGCGAATCCACACCCGAAAATGATCCAGGTGTAGAGAGATGCGCTCGCATACTGGCCACCGCGATCGATGTCGATGAAGAGGCTCACGAACCACATGCCGAAGCACGCGCCCGCGAACATTCCGACGAACATCGAGCCGTGTCGGAGAAGGAATCGAGTCATTGCTGACCTTTCTTTCTTCTCCACCCGCCTCTCTACGAAAGAGAGGGCCCCTAGTTGTTTGTGTACATAGTAGCCTTTTGAGCTACAGTGGCTTCTCCAGCGGGATAACCACTATTTACCTTATACCATAAAAATCCTATTGCGTCAATACACCCATGCTGTGGTGATGATTTTCCCTGAAAAAGAGGTGATAATAGACAGGTGGATATACTTTCGCTAGAGACTCCAGGGGTCAAACTCTTTACCCTACTTTACGTGCTTTTCGTGGTGGCTTTTATCCTCTATGTTTTCATCATGATCTACCACCTATCAAGATTCGGTATAGGGACAAAACCCAAGATTACTACTCTCATATATTTCACTGGCTCAATACTACTATTACTAATCCTTACCCTTGTATACGCTCAATTGGATCTAAGCCAAGTATCACTAATCCCTGCATGGCAATGAAGCTATTCCTAACCCATACTAAAAACACTTTTGAGGGCCAACGTGAAGGAGAGATTGTGCTGGCTCTAATCCGCCGGCACCCCTACATTATTATCACAGCCATAACCGGCTTTGCTCTCCTCGCTTTTTCTCCCTTCGCTTTACTGATTAACTACTACGACTACCTAACTAACTCAGAACTCTTACCTCTAGCCTGGTTTCTGACTATACTCTTCTTCTCCTTAGTCTGGCACATTCTTTTCTACAGAATTATGGACTACCTTCTAGACACTTGGACTATCACTAACGAACGTATTATATCCAGCCAACAGTTAGGGTTCTTTCGTAGACGGGTTGTAGAGGCAGAGCTCGACAGGGTTCAGGACACCACGGTTGAAGTTATGTCCATGATCCCCACCCTTCTAAACTTTGGAGATATAGAAGTGCAAACTGCCGGCGCAAAAGAAAAGTTATTCTTCTACCAGGTGCCAAGCCCAAACAAGATTAGGGAACTTATAGCTAAAGCCGGCAAGGAGCTTCGCTCAAGAGGCTCTAACGATAAGCTATAACCCTCATTAATGTTGTGGACCTAGGGAGAATCGAACTCCCGTCTGTGCAATGCGAATGCACTGTTTTACCACTAAACTACAGGCCCTAGAACCAACGATTCTTAATAAAGATCGCCAGCAACACTGCCATTATCAGCCCAGTTCCCCCTAAAATCCAGAAGAAGGCATCGGGAGAGTCTGCTCCAGGCAACTTCACGTTCATACCGTACAAGCTAGAGACGATTGTGGGCACGGTAAGAATGATGGTTAGAGCAGTTAGGAGTTTAATTACCCTATTCAAGTCGTTCGTAACGATGGTAGTGTAGGCTTCTCTAATGTTTACAATCCCCTTCAAGCTAGCGCGCGCCACCTCTATCAACTGTCCGCTGTCGAGCGCTAAGTCTTCCACTAACTCTTTGTCATTTTCATAAAGCTTTACTGCCTTCCCTAAAAGCAACTTATTAAGAGCCTGGCTCATAGGAACAAGGTTTGATAGAAAGTCGTTCAATACAGTCTCGTATGATACAAACTGAGCTATCTCTTTGTTCGTAACCTTCGTGAGGTTAACGCCCAAACTCCTCACCTTGCGGTTGATCCCTGTCATTGTTGAGTTATACGCAAAGTTAATCTCTGTTAGGAGCTGAAGTAGTAACTTCACCTTTTGAGTAGTGGTAAAGTCTAACTTACGACTTAAGTCAGTGACTTTGAATGGAAACTCCCTCTGAGAAACGGTTACAATCCAGCTGCTAGCAACCACAATTAAAACCGGAGCAGTGAAAGCCTTGACCCCATCACCATAAGGCACCTGGGTAAAGATGTAGACATCACCGTTTTTCTCGACCTCAACCCTGGGAACCTCGTTAAAATCGACGGCGTCTCTAAGAAGCGACTCCTTTAGGTTTAGCTTTTCGGAGGCCTCTTTGAGCTCTTCTTCGGTGGGATTTTCAATCATCACCCAAGAGCCGACCCTATAGTCTTTGCGCTTCTTAAACCGCTTATCTTTAATTGTCTTTTGGTAGATAGTAATCATGGCGTGTCGGACCGCCGGGATTCGAACCCGGTCTACAGGCACCCGAAGCCTGCGTGCTAGCCGTTGACACTACGGTCCGTATCCCACGTTAGTTAAAAGTACCCCTCCTTATTAGTACCGTCAATTAAATGGCTTATAATAACGGTATGAGCTTCGAAAATCCCACTAATCACCCGGGTGAGGACCCGATGGTCACCCTTGCAGCCATTGAAGCTGAGATTATGGCCACTGGCGCAGTGGATGTAGAACCACGTCTTATCGATCAAATCCGCCAGGAGCTTCTAAGCGGTAAGATTACTAGCGAGGAGGCAATCGAAAAAGCCCGCAGGGTTCAGGCAAACCGCCAAGACTATCACTAAGTTACTTAATGAAGTATCTCTCTTTGATGGCTTCGTCTATGCGTCTTTGTTCTTCTTCAGCTGCTTCTCTGGCCTTCTTTGCCGATTGACTAAGCTCTTTGTCTGAGAGTTTGGCTAGCTCTTCAACTTTCCCCATTAAATATTCTTTGGTGTTCTTCTTGGGATCATCTAAGACCTCCTCTAGGAGTATTGCTAAAATTTGGCCCATTCGAGGCCCTGGCTCCATCTTGAGCTCTTTGATGAACATATCGCCGTTCACCTTCAACTGTTTAACGCTCACCGGTTCTTTCTTGGCCTTTTCAATCATGGCTTGGAGGTGGCGCAATCTATACGGCTGAGCCTTAGGCACGCCCGACCCTATGCGATCAGCCTCGCGTACTTTGATGAGGTCATCTATGTTCTCTTCACCCACTCTACGTAAAAGCCTACGCACTCCCTTTTCTGTGACAACTTCGGGGTCGTATACAAACATGTGCTCGCGCACCAAAAGTGCTACCTTCTTCACAATTTCGCTTGAGTACTTTAATCGCTTGAGGATGTCCTTAGTTAACTTCTCTCCTAAGTATTGATGTTGATAGAAGGTCCAGTCGCCTGTCTTTCCTGCCTTGGTCTTTTCTCCCCTAGGATCATCCTGCCATCCTCTTGTGCCAACCTTCCCGACGTCATGCAAAAGAGAGGCTAGCCTCACCTCGAGCGAGTAACCCTTGCCAGCGGCGTACTCCAACGAACGGACGTTGTGCTCAAAAACGTCATAGATATGATGCTTGTTCTGTTCAACTCCTACTCCCTCTGACAGCTCAGGTACGATCTGCTCCAGAAGTCCCAACTCCTGCATCTTGCGAATACCCTCGGCTGCTCCTTCCGACATCAAAAGCTTTGATAGATCATCGCGCACTCTTTCAGCGGCAATAACTTTTATGCTTTGTGCCTGCTTGGCAACGGCGGTCTCGGTGTCCTTCTCCAACTCAAAGCCAAGTTGGGCACAAAAGCGCACTGCCCTCATGAGTCTCAAGGCATCTTCTTCAAATCTCTCTTTGGGGTCTCCCACAGCTCTCACCACTCCCTGCTTCAAATCCCTTTGTCCACCAAATGGATCTACTGGATCTTCTTCTCCTATTAGATCTATGGCGATAGCATTGATTGTGAAATCTCTACGAGACAAGTCGTCTTCAATTCTTTCGGCAAAAACCACCTCGTCGGGATGACGCTTGTCAGTGTACTTACCTTCTTTGCGGAAAGTAGTTACCTCAATGATTTTCAAGCTAGACTCACCCGAGCCGCTTTTAACTCCTACCGTCCCGAACTCATTCTCATACACGCTCTCTTTAAAAAGCTTTTGTATTTCCTCGGGACTGGCGTCGGTTGCTACGTCCCAGTCACTAGGTTTCTTGTCTAATAATATGTCTCTTAC
>CAYMRK010000006.1:0-12939 GCA_964392905.1 uncultured Candidatus Saccharibacteria bacterium
TGATCATGGTAGGTGAGATCCGTGACTCTGAGACGGCAGAGCTGGCTGTGCACGCCGCTCTCACAGGCCACATTGTGCTTTCAACCCTACACACCAACGATGCTGTTGGCGCCATTCCCAGGCTTATGGATATGGGCGTAGATCCTTTCCTAATACCCTCGGCTTTAAACTTGGTGCTTGGACAGAGGTTGGTGCGCAGAATTAACCCAGACTGCAAAGAGGTAGTACAAGCCCCCGCGGAGGTTCAGCAAATTATTGAGTCGGAGTTCGGCAAGCTCCCGCAGGAGATGCAAGCTGCAGTAGCCAAGTACCAAAAGCCATATCAGATATACAGGCCCTCCAAGGAATGCCAAGAGAAGGGTTTTAGGGGTCGTATTGCTCTCTTTGAGGTTTTGGAGATGACCCGTGAGCTTGAGGGTATAATCAATACTGATCGCTCTGAGAGCAAGATGGTTGATGAGGCTAGGCGTCAAGGTATGGTCTCAATGAGACAGGACGGTATCGCCAAAGCGCTCGACGGCATCGTTAGTATGGAAGATGTACTCAGGGAAACTACCGAGAGTGAGTAGGAAAAGGCAAATGATGTTAAAATAGAACCAATGGATTATTCAGGAAAACTAAAAACATTAATGCTAGCTTGCGCGAAGCAAGGCGCTTCTGATTTGCACATCGCAGTTGGCAGAAGACCAACCTTAAGAGTGGATGGCAAGCTGGTAGATATGGCTCAGGAGCCCATTCTCACACCCGAGGACACTCAGGGCATGGTGATGTCCATGCTAAACGACAAGCAAAAAGAGCAGTTTCTAGCTAAAGGCGACTTCGACTTTTCATACAACTTTGAGGACAAGGCCAGGTTTAGGGTAAACACCTTTTTCCAAAGAGGTTTTATGGCCGCCGCTTTGCGCCTCATTCCTGCCCAGATCCGTACTCTTGAGGACTTGGGGTTGCCAAACATACTCCACGAGTTCGCTAGGCTCAACCAGGGCTTTTTCCTGGTGACTGGTCCTGCCGGGCAGGGGAAGTCAACGACTTTGGCTGCACTCCTCGATGAGATTAATCATAGCCGTATGGATCACATCATCACCATTGAGGACCCTATCGAATACCTCTTTGTTCAAGACAGATCCATTATCTCCCAAAGAGAAGTGGGGACTGATACGCCTGCGTTTAAGGACGGTTTGCGTTCAGTTCTGAGACAGGACCCGGATGTGATCATGGTGGGGGAGATGAGAGATGCAGAGTCCATTGCGACTGCTATGACCGCTGCCGAGACAGGGCATTTGGTGTTTTCCACACTGCACACTAACTCCGCCGCCCAAACTATCGATCGTATCATCGACTCATTCCCAGCGAGTCAGCAGGGGCAAATCACCTCCCAGCTTTCAGCCACCTTAGTGGGAATTCTCTCTCAAAGGTTGGTCCCTAAGGTTGATGGAGGTAGGGTGCCGGCAGTTGAGATCATGTTCGTGAACTCTGCTATCAGAAACCTGATTCGTGAGAACAAGGCTTATCAAATCGACCTCGTTATTGAAACAAGCCTTCAGCAGGGCATGACGACACTCAACCGATCCCTGGCTGAACTGGTGAAAAAGAAGGAGGTGCGCTTGGAAGAGGCTGAGCTCTATTCACTCAATCCTTCTGAGCTGCGCATCTTGCTAGAGAAGATGTAGAGCTACAATGAAGTTTAAGTACAAAGCGAGAACTAAAACGGGGGAGCTGCAGGTTGGCTTCGTTGAAGGAGTAAACCACGGTGCAGCTACTAACATCCTGCAGGAGCACGGACTCTTCGTGCTTAATGTTGAGCCGGCGGAAGGTACGAAGTGGTACGATCGGCTGGTTGGATATTTCGATCAGGTTAAGCCGAAGGACATGATGATCTTTTCGCGCCAGTTCGCCACCATGCTTGGCGCGAAGGTGTCTTTAAACGACGCCTTAAAGACCATCGAGGCTCAGACTAGCAACCCGACTCTGCAGCAGATAATCACTGAGGTGTCCCGCGATGTAGATGGAGGACTCTCCTTGTCTCAGGCAATGGAAAGGCACCCACAGGCCTTCTCCAGCTTTTATGTAAACATGATTAGATCCGCTGAGGTGACGGGGCGCGTAGAGGAGGCTACCAACTATCTCGCCGACTACATTGAAAAGCAGACTGCTTTGGTCTCGAGGGTGAAGGGGGCGCTGCTCTACCCGGTGGTTATGGTGGTACTCTTTATCTTCGTGGCAGGCATTATCGCCACCGTCGTTTTGCCTCAAATTGGCCCCATCTTCGATGAGGCTGGCGTTGACGTGCCGTTCTTTACAGACATCCTCATCAAATCCGGTCAGTTCCTGGCTTCATGGTGGTGGATTGTCCTCTTTGCGATCCTATTTATCGCTTTCGTCATCTACGACTACTTCAAAACGCCTGAAGGGAAGGTGGTGCTAGACGAACTTGTCTTAAGGCTGCCTGGGTTCTCGACTCTGTTAAAAGAGCTGCACGTAGCGCGTTTTTCCGAGTCGCTGGCGGTGCTTTTGCGGGGAGCAATCCCCATTGCTCAGGCAGTAGAGATTACAGCTCAAACCATCGGTTCTCCAGCTTACGCTGACATGCTCGATGAAGCCGCGGACGATATTCGAAAGGGTGAGCTGCTGTCTCAGTCTTTGGCTAAGCACCCGGAATTCTTCCCGCCCTTTGTCTCTCAGATGGCGGCGGTGGGGGAAAAGACTGGGCGTTTAGATGAGTTGATGTCAAGAGTGGCCGACTTTTACGGCAGAGAGATCGACGTGATGGTTAACAGCCTCGTGGAGTTGGTGCAACCTGTGCTCATGGTCGTCATCGGTGTGATGGTAGGAGGGCTTTTTGCCTCTATCCTCATCCCCATATACAACTTGGTCCAAACTTTCTGATATAATGCAAGGGATGTTAAGAAAATCGAGTGAGGGTTTTACGTTGATTGAAATGTTGATCGTGATTGCGGTCATTTCAATACTTGCAGGTATTGTGCTTGTAGGTATTACTGGTTTTCAATCCAGTGCTAGAGACACCAAGAGGATTGGCGATTTGCGAAGCGTTCAAAACAGCCTGGAGCTCTACTACACCCGATGCGGGCACTATCCCCACACTGGTAGCTGTGGAACGGCTGCTGGGGCTGCAACAGGTGGTACTTGGGCTGACTTAAGTACGGCGCTTTCAGCTGCCCAAGTTGCCGAAAGACTTCCTGAAGATCCCAGAACAGATTTTTCTTACGAGTATAGATACGGTGAAAATGGTTATGCCTACGTGCTAAAGGCTACGCTCGAGAATGACAGCAGCGCCCTAGAGGGTGACAATACCGGATCTGAGTTGGACGGCGATCAGTACGGCGCTAACTGCAATGACAGCGAACTCGCATACTGCATAGGCAGTAGTTAGACCTCAGTTATGCCCGAAGAGGTAATATACGTACTTCTCTTTATATCGGGAACTGCCCTTGGCAGTTTTCTTAACGTTTTGGCTCTGAGGTATTCAGACAAGCATGGTTTTTCAAGGGCCTTCTCGGGAAGGTCAAAGTGTCCTCACTGCGAACAGCCCCTCAGCTGGAGCGAGCTCATTCCTTTGTTAAGCTTTGCTATCCAGGGGAGAAAGTGCAGGAGTTGCGCCAAGCCTATATCTTGGATGTATCCAGCAGTGGAGTTGCTCTCAGGCATCATTGCTGTGGGCATGCCGCTCTATCTTGGGTTTGGTGTGCCAGCCCTCATCTGGGCTGCTGTCTTTTGGACACTGCTTTTGATCTCGGCTATAGATCTAAGGCTCAAGCTCATTCCCAACAAGTTAGTCTTTTTACTTTTGCTGCTGGGGGCGGCTCTCGTATGGCACAAGTATGCAGCCGGTTACTCAAATGAGTTCGCCAGCTCACAGGGCGTGAGCTTCATCGGTCACTATTACCTAACCTTTAGAATCGGCAAAGAGATATTGCTCAACCACCTTTGGTCCGTAGCGTTTGGACTAGCTCTTTTCGGCGGCGTCTATCTTTTCACCAAGGGCAAGGCAATGGGCCTTGGGGATGTGAAGCTCGCAGGCGCGCTGGGGGCACTCTTGGTTCTGCCCGACATGGTTCTTGCTATGGCGCTTGCTTTTATAACCGGCTCGGTGATTGGGTTAATCCTCATGGCTTTGGGGGATCTGAAGTTCAAATCAAAGGTGCCCTTCGGACCCTTTATGGCCCTTGGGGTTACCTTAGTCTTCTTTTTCGGATACGATATAGTTGATGCCTATTTCAACCTATTCGGCCTCCTCTAAGCGCAAGAGCAAGGGATTTACTCTCCTCGAGATGATGGTGGTCATAGGCGTGGTCACCGTCCTCTCTTCTATGATTTTGGGATACAGCCAGCGCAACAATCGCCAGGTGATGCTTGCTACCAGCCAAGCTAAGATGGTAAGCCTCTTCTCAAGGGCTAAGGCGCTAAGCATCCAAACCTTCTTCGAGCCGCAAGAGGCAGATGAGACAATCTGCGCCCACGGGGTGAAGGTGGATGAAGAGACTCAATCCATCTTCATCTTCCAAGATATTGCCGAAGGAGTGGGTTGCTCCAGGGATATTGATGATTATGAATACGACAGCGGGGACGTGCGCCTTGAAGGCGAGTTAAATGAACTCTTTGTGGGAGAGCAGACCATTGTTATTGACGGTGACAACACCGATCTGGACTGGGTGCTCTTTATTCCACCTGAGCCAAGAGTGAAATTCAATGGCAGCCAACAGGAGTATGGGGTAGCGCTCACCGACGGAACGGTTAATGTATCTGTTAGGGTAACCAAAGATGGCCAGATCAAACTCAACTAAAAAACAAGAAGGGCAGCTTCTAGTAGAGGCTATTGTAGCCGTGAGCCTCATGCTCGTAGGCCTATTGGGAGTCTTTAGCGTGCTGTCCCGCTCGTTAGGATTGAGCAGAGTAGCTGCTGACCAGTTCGTGGCAGTTAACCTGGCCTCAGAAGGCATCGAAATTGCCAAGAACATTCTCGACGGTAACATCAAGCAAGGTATTGCCTGGAATAGCGGTGGGTTTTCTGGAAGCGAAGCAGCTGTCGACTATATGAGCCAGTCTCTGGTCGATTGTGACGACAGTGGAGATTTGTATCTAATAGATGGGCTCTATACCTGCGACGAAGAGCCGGGCGTGAGCAGCAGATTCAACAGGAAGCTATTTCTAGAAACTGAACCCGGAGGAGAGGTGGTGAAAGTGAGGTCCGTGGTGGAGTGGAGAGAAAGAGGCGGTTTTGAGTCTAGTGTTGAGGTCGAGGACCATTTCTATAACTGGCGGGACTTGAGATAAAGGTATGAAAGCAGCGCGTAACAATCAGGGCTTTACGCTCATGGAACTATTGGTCTCCATGACGGTGTTTTTGATAGTAGTAACACTCTCTAGCGGCATATTCATGCAGACCCTTAAGTCTCAGAGAACCGTCACGCGTCTTAGTGAGGCGATGAACAATGTAACCTTAGTTTTAGAGCAAATAGCGCGCGAGGCCAGGACCGGTTTCAATTTCCCCGCAACTGATGATGATGGATCTGACTACGAGACACTCAAATTCCAAGATGCTTTCGGTGACTTTGTTTCATATAGACTACTGGACGACTCCGGCAGGGGAGTTGTAGGCAGATGTGTGAGCTTCAATGAGGCCGGTTGTGATACGGACAGCGTATTCGAGCCCCTAACTTCCCCAGATATAAATGTGGAGAGACTTCAGTTTCTAGTTCGTAATGATACCCTGCATCCGCCACTCCTCACTGTAGCAGTTGACGTAGAGCTCGATGCCGGCTCCATATTAACTTTGCAAACTAGCGTCAGTTCAAGAATTCTCGACTAAAGCCATGCCCAAGAGAGAAAAACAAAAAGGACAGGTGATGCTAATGAGCGTGCTCTTGATATCGAGCGCAGTTCTTGGAGCCGCCACCATCGCAGGTCTTCTGGTGCTCTTTCAACTGCGCCAAACGGCTGATGCTGAGGCCTCAGCTCAGGCAATCTTTGCCTCTGATGCCGGAATCGAAAGAGCACTGTACGCAAAGTATCAGCTTAATCACTGCGCGGGGGGAGAAGGTCCGGATATCACATCGGATGAAGGTGCTTTTGCGATAGGGGATGATATAGAATACAGGGTCGTTTTTGAGGACGGATGTAATATTGGAAAATCAGGAGGTCGCTCAGGTAGGGCAGCCCGCGCTCTCATCATATACTTCCAAGGCATAGAGAACTTCGGCGGGCAGTTCATTGGCCCGTAATCATGGAGAAAGCCCAGGTTAAAAAGCGTATAGAGAAGCTCCGGGCAGAGATTAACAGATACCGCCACGCGTATCACGTAGAAGACAAATCTCTGATTTCCGACGCCGCGTTGGATTCGCTCAAGCGCGAACTCCAAGAGCTGGAGAATCAATATCCGGATTTAGTAACGCCCGATTCTCCCACCCAAAGAGTGGGTGGAGAACCGGCCAGACAGTTTAAGAGAGTGCCTCATGAGTCACAGATGCTCTCTTTCAACGATATCTTTACTGAAGATGAATTGAAGAGCTGGTGGGACAGGATCGAAAATCACCTGGGGCATGAAATCAAATCTGATCTCTACGTCGAGCCCAAGATTGATGGCTTTGCAATCGAGCTCACATACGAGAAGGGCATTCTTGCTCTGGCCTCCACTCGCGGTGATGGACAAATGGGAGAGGACGTCACGGCCAACGTGAAGACGGTAGAGGCTATACCTTTAAACATCAACGGTGTTTCAAAAGTTGAGATTCCTGACAAGCTCATCGTCCGGGGCGAGATCTTTATGACCAAAAAAGAGTTCGAGCGTATCAACAAGGAGCAGGAAACACAGGACGGTAAAATGTATGCCAATCCTCGTAACACTGCTGCCGGATCCATTAGGCAGTTGGACCCGAAGATTGCAGCCTCGAGGAAGCTAGACGCCATTGTGTATGCGCTAATAACAGATATGGGTCAGCAGACTCACGCCGATGAGCACGCGCTGCTTCACAAACTTGGGTTCAAGACAGACAACAAATATCACAAAACCGTTGCCGACCTGGAGCAAGTCATCAAATACCGCAACAGCTGGGAAAAGAAAAGAGAAGATTTGCCGTATCAGATTGACGGAGTGGTGGTGGTGATAAATGACAAAATTACCTTCAGTGACTTAGGCGTAGTGGGGAAAGCTCCCCGCGGAGCGGTGGCGTATAAGTTCACACCCGAGGAGGCCACTACCACCCTCAACGAAATAAAGGTGCAGGTTGGACGTACAGGCGCTTTGACTCCTGTAGCAATACTGGAACCTGTAGAAGTTGGCGGAGTAACAGTTAAGCACGCTACGTTGCACAACTTTGACCAAATCGAGAGGTTGGGGCTGAAGATAGGGGATACAGTAGTTATCTCAAGAGCGGGCGATGTTATTCCGCAGGTGACAGAAGTTTTAACCAGGCTTCGCACTGGCAAAGAAAAGGAGTTCCAAATCCCTGAGCAGTGCCCCATCGATGGCTCAAAGATCACAAAAGAGGGGGTGATTTGGAGGTGCGGCAATCCAGATTGCGGCGCTCGCCTTAGAGAGCGCATAGATCACTTTGTGTCTCGTAGCGCGTTGGATATAAGAGGTATGGGGCCCAAGATTGCAGATCGTTTCATAGAAGAGGGCTTTATATCAGACTTCTCTGACATCTTCAGGCTTCAAAAAGATGAGATAGCTGCTTTGGAGGGGTTTGGTGAGCGGTCTGCGGATAAGCTTCTTAGTGAGATTGAGGAGAGCAAAGAGGTGGAGCTAGCGCGTTTCATATACGCCCTTGGTATTTTGCACATAGGAGAAGAGACCGCATACATGCTTTCCCAGGAACTAGGATTTCCCGGGAAAACAGGCAAGCCCAGCGATCTGCTAAGCGTAATAGGCTCTCTTTCGCAGGCGGAGCTGCAGGATCTGCCTGATGTAGGGCCGAAGGTAGCTCAAAGCATCAAGGAATGGTTTGCAGATGAGCGTCACCAAAAGCTCTTGAAAGACCTCGATGAGGTAGGCGTGAAATTAAGATATCCCGAAAAGAGCAGAGGTGGGGGTAGGCTTGAAGATAAATCCATAGTCGTTACAGGCTCTCTCAGCTCCATGAACAGAGACGAAGCCCACAAGCGTATCAGGCAGGAGGGCGGGAGCCCCACAAGCTCTGTCAGCAAACAGACAGACTTTGTGGTTGTAGGAGATGATCCTGGCTCGAAAGCTGAAAAGGCTAGGGAGCTAGGGGTCCAAATCCTGACGGAAGAGGAATTTTTGGATATGCTATCATAAGAAGCTATGGAATTTGACGTTAAGCGCTATGCCGACTTGGCTAAGATAAAGCTCACCTTAGATGAGCAGCTTAAGTATCAAAAGGACCTAGAAGAGATTCTGGGCCATGTGGATGAGCTGAAGAGAGTTGATACTGGATCCGTGGAGCCAATGACCGGGGGTACGGAACTGCGTAATGTGTTTCGTAAAGATCGGCCCAGAGAGCAAAAGGCGGACTTCAGCCCTGAGTTCCCCGAGGAGAAAGACGGGATGCTTAAGGTCCCCAAAGTAATAGACTATGAAGCTTAACGAATTAACCCTCCAGCAGACAGTCGCTGGCATTAAAAGCAAGGAGTTTAGCGCCGCAGAAGTAGCCCGAGCTGTCCTGGATGAGATAGATGCCCGCGATGGAGAAGTTGGCGCGTATCTTTCTGTAAACAAGGAGGTTCTAGTGTCTGGGGCTGAGGCAGTCGATGCAGACGTCGCCTCCGGCAGGGGAGCAGGCGAACTGCTGGGCGTACCCATTGCTCTTAAGGATGTGATTTTGCGCAAGGGGCTGCCCGCAACGGCCGGATCCCAGATTCTTAAAGACTATAAGGCCTCGTACGATGCAACTGTATCTGAGAAACTGGACAAAGAAGGCTCCTTAATTGTTGGTAAGACCAATATGGATGAGTTTGCTATGGGCAGTTCCACTGAGAACTCTGGATTTAAGTTGACCAAGAATCCAAGGGACCTAGAGAGAGTACCGGGCGGCTCATCGGGTGGATCGGCTGCGGCTGTAGCAGGGCATATGGCTATGGCAGCCCTTGGTTCAGACACGGGTGGATCAATTCGGCAGCCGGCAGCTTTTTGTGGGATCGTAGGGCTCAAACCCACTTACGGGGCGGTGTCTAGGTATGGGTTGATAGCCATGGCCTCTTCTTTGGACCAAATTGGCCCTATGACCAAGACAGTTGAAGACGCAGCCATTCTTTTTAAGGCCATTGCTGGCCGTGACGAGAACGATGCCACTGGCAACCCTAAGGCGGTCTACGGGGACGATCTTATTCGACCCAACTGGGATGAGATAAAGAAACTACGTATTGGTATTCCTCGCGAGTACTTCGAAGGAGGACTAGATGAGGACGTAGAGCGATCCCTAGAGGAGACCATAGGGTTTTTCAAGGATCAGGGATTTGATGTGCGCGAGGTGAGTCTGCCAAACACTAAGTACGCACTATCCGTCTACTACGTATTGATGCCTGCTGAGGCTAGCACTAACCTAGCCCGCTTTGATGGAATCCGCTACGGCACCAGAGCAGAAGCTAAAACCCTGGAAGAACTGTACCTAGAGAACCGTGGTGCGGGATTTGGCCCTGAGGTAAAGCGCAGGATTACGCTTGGAACTTTTGTTTTATCAGCCGGATATTACGAAGCCTACTACGGTAAAGCCCAGAGGGTGCGTGCCCTGGTGAAACAGGACTTTGACAATGCCTTTAAAGAAGTTGATGTGCTGCTCTCTCCCACCACGCCCACGGTGCCATTTAAGTTCAGAGAAAAGAGTCAGAGTCCTTTGCAGATGTATCTGTCAGACATCTTTACCATCCCAGCCAACTTGGCTGGCATCCCTGGGATCAGCATTCCTGTGAGGGGTAGAGAAGGGAAGCTGCCCGTAGGGTTCCAATTAATGGGCAAACACTTCAGAGAGGCTGATATCTTGGGGCTTGGCCAGTACTATGAGAAAAACTGATATGGAGCCAAAGAAAAGAGACATAGAATTACTTTTCGAGATTGGGTCATTGCGCAATGTTCAACGCGCTTGGCGTCAACAGATGGGGGTTGATGTGGCGAACAACCTTGAGCACAGCTTCAGGGTGGCTTTTATTGCTTTAGTGCTTGCAAGGATGGAGGGAGTAGAGGATGAGGGGAAGATTTTGAAGATGGCTCTAATGCATGACTTGGAGGAGTCCCGCACTGCTGACCATACCCATTTTCAAAAACCCTACGTTGAGCTCAACAAGAACAAAGCAACCAAGGGCGTTTTTGATAGCACAAGCTTAGAGGACTTCTACGATGAGGTATACCAAGAATACAGCAAGCTAGAATCCATTGAGGCAAAGATTGCAAAGGATGCAGATATGTTGGATATCGACTTTGAATTGAAAGAGTTAGAGGAGCAGGGGCACAAGATTCCAGCCAAGTGGAGGGAGTCCAGGGATTCTATAAGAGAGGGAAGCTTCTACACAGACTCGGCCAAGAAGCTGCACAAGTTAGTGTGGGAGACTGATCGATCCGATTGGTACAAACATATCTTTGATCTCGGGGAGAAGTATTAATACGCACGAGCCTATAACGAATACAAGCCTCGACCCAGCGAACTGAGTCGAAGCTCATATTCGCAGGCCGAGGCCTTGTGGTGGGGCATCTAGCCCCTGGTGTAGACGACCACGCTCTTGGTCGAGCGGTCCATCCCACCGAGGAGGGCGTAGGGATCTGCTCCCGTCATCCGACCGACCGGTCCCGTTCCCATCCAGACGACCGCAATGGGTTCGTCATCGGGGACGGACAGGCCGTCCAGAGCCTTGGTGACCAGATCGGGTGAACCACTCCAGCCACTGGCGCCGAGTGAGTGACAGACCAGACCATGGAACACCTTGCCACCCACCTCGTTCGAGAAGCTCTCGCCGAGTTGAATGGGTCCCGTGTCGGCCAGAGTAGGCCAGTAGCGACTGGCGACGGCGCCGGCGAAACCGGCGTCGTTGGCGCCCTCCGAGTTGATGGCGAATGCAATGTGCTTGTGGGGTGCCTCAAAGACATCCCCCTTCACAGCGTCGATAATCAAAGTAAACCTCCCTCCGCTGTCGGGATTTGTATACAATATATATGGAGTATGGTCAACTAGAGGCGTTCCCTACTGGACGTATTTAGAACTTTAGATTGGAAACAAATAGGAAAGGATTTGGGAAAAGTATTATATTTAACTAATACCTAGATATGGAAAGCCGCCCTGGATGGGAGGTATCCACATCCGTTAACGGGCGGATTATTCTGATGAAGTTGGTCATGGGTTGATGACTAGGTCATCGATATTGCCACCGAGGCCAGTAGCTTCACCAATGACGCCGGTGGCGCAACCCCTGATATTGGAGACATTGCCTCTCAGGTCGGTGACATCGCCGAAAAGACCAGTAACGTCACCCATCATGAACGCAACGCATCCATGGATACCCGATGCGTCTCCGCGAAGAAGGGTGACCTCACCCCATATCCCAGAGACATCTCCTCGTAGCTCTGACACATCTCCCATGATGCCAGAGATATCTCCTCTGATTCTGGAGACATCGCCAACAGCCTCGGCAAAATTGCCGAAGATGCCCTCGTGTAGCCCCGTGATGTTTGAGTGAAGGTTCTCTTGAACGCCGAGAATACGCTTGAGCACAGTACCCCTTTCGTATGGCCGCTCACAGCAAATCAACCACACTATGCGTATACTGTCAATAGTAGTGCGCGGGTGACCGGACTCGAACCGGCGGCCTTCTGCGTGACAGGCAGACGCTCTAACCAACTGAGCTACACCCGCTCTTTAAACAGGGAAAGTATACTAACCCTTTAATTTTTTGACAATCTTGTCGAACGCTTCTCCCCGGTGTTTGTAGCTCTCAAACATGTCGAAGCTGGCTGCCCCTAGAGAAAATATAACTGTGCCTCCCCCGGGAAGCGCTCTGCGGGCGACATCCACCGCCTCCTCTAATGTTCCAGAGATCAGTTTTGTTTTCACAGCACTCCCTAGAGCCTGTTTAACCTTGTCTTTGTTGGCTCCATAAAGGACCACCAACTCGACCTGCTCTTCCTTGAGAGTGTCTCTGAGGGGTTTGTAGTCGAGCCCTTTGTCATATCCCCCCGCTATCAATACCTTCTTTTCCCCTGGGAAAGCTCGCACCGCGGCAATTGTAGTTTGGGGATTAGTAGACGCTGAGTCATTGTAGTAAGCGATCTGGCCCTTGGTGGCTGTGAGCTGGAGCCGATAGGGGAGACCTTCATATCCTTTAATCGTCTCTATTATCACATCCGGCTTTACTCCTGCGTGGGCGCAAATTGCTGCCGCCATGGCAGCATTGCGGCGGTTGTGTCGCCCTGGCATCTTGAGGTCAATCTTTAAATCATCTGGGTCAACAGCAATCTTGTGCCCTTTGCTCTTTTTGGCGATACGTTTGGAATACTTATTGTCGGGGAAGTAGAAGATAAAGTCGTCTTTGGTCTGATACTTGGCAATACCCATTTTGCTCTCGACGTACTCTTTAAAGTTTTTGTGCCAGTCGAGGTGGTCGGGGAATATGCTAAGGACTCCTGCGATGTGGGGGGAGTGCTCTACGCCCCAGAGCTGTACGTTGGAGAGCTCGAGAACCGTAATAGAGCGATCGGTTAGTTTGTCCAGGAAAGCTAGCGGCGAGGTGCCAATGTTGCCTCCCAGATATACGTCTTTGCCGTCAGCTTTGAGGATGTCGTAGATGAGTTTGGTGGTTGTGCCTTTTCCCTTGGTGCCGGTGATCCCGATGATGATGCCTCTAGCTTTTTCAAAGAAGAGGTCAATGATACTTACAATCTTCACTCCTGCTTTAATAGCTTTCTTAATCTCAGGCAGGTTGTATAGGACGCCGGGGGCTTTGTATATGAGGTCGAACTCTTGGAGGTGAGAGAGGTAG
>CAYMRK010000007.1:0-7806 GCA_964392905.1 uncultured Candidatus Saccharibacteria bacterium
TGCCTCAAGAGTAAAGACCTCTGCTCAAAGGCCTCCTTAATCTCGGGGTTGAGGATCAAATCTAGATAGCGCTTGCGGAATCGTTCCTCTATGTCCTTGAGTCCAAACCAAGTGTCCGGCATGGGACTCAAGGCTTTCACGAGCATATCTATCTTTTTAGCCTTGACGCTCTTTTCCCCTCTTTTAGTAGTAAAGAGAGGGCCCTTAGCACCTATGAAGTCCCCGACATCGAGAGTCTCTTTCCATAGAGTAAAATCCTTAACTTCCTTTTTGTTAACAAAAACTTGGATAGAGGAATCCCCATCATTTATGTCTATAAAAAGGACCCCGCCCTGATCGCGCAAGGATAGTATGCGACCAGCTACGTACAAACTTTTTCCAGCTTTACTTAGCTTTGAGAAATCGCGCAGAACATCCCTTACCTCCACCCGCCTGGGAACACTTGCTGGATAAGGATTAATACCGGCATCCTGGAGCTTTCTTAGCTTCTTAAGCCTCTCTTTTTTAATATCACTTAACATCGCATGCTAGTAATTAGAATATCATATAATGCCCCGCACAATTAATATCCAAATAGGTCAGAGTGCCCCGCCCTCTTCCGAAGAAAAGGGCGGGGCGCGAGGATTACAGCTTGACGACCGGGCAGGTCAGAGTTCTGGTGATCCCGGCAATGGCCTGGATCTCTCTGATGACCATCTGGCCCAGCTCGTCGGAGCTGTTCATCACCTTGGTCTCGACGACCACGTCGTAGGGCCCCTCCACAGGCCTTGCGACCTGAACGCCCTCGATATTCGAGAGCTGCTCGACGACCTGCGGGATCTTCCCGATCTCGGTCTGAATCAAGACAAATGCTCTGGGCATTTTCTGCGATTCCCTTCTATCGCGCGCTTAGCTTTTCCAAGCGCGAAGAACGGACTCCATTATCACAGTGAATACGCTACTCTGTCAAATTAGACTAGGGTCTAGTTTATTGACTTGATCTTGTACTGAACTTTGCCCTCAGGGGTCTTTAGCTCCACCTCGTCTCCTACCTTATGACTCATCAAAAGACGCCCTAAGGGTGATTCATTTGAGATAAAGCCCTCAATGGGATTGGCCTCACTGCTACCTACGATGAAGTATTTAAAAGTCTTCCCGTCGCGCACCACCTCAACTGTTGCACCCACTTCTACCGTTTCTCTCTTCTTGGCTCTGGTGCTAATGATCTCAGCCTCTTTAAGCATTTGCTCTACCTCAGCAATCCGCCTCTCAATGCGCTGTTGCTCTTCTCTGGCCTCTATATACTGAGCGTTTTCGGATAAATCACCCAGCTCTTTAGCGGTTTTTAAGTTTTCCGTAACCTGCTTGCGGCCTTCGGTCTTTAATCTCTCCAGCTCAGCCTCCAGCTCTTCAAATTTTTCCTTAGTCAGGTATTCCATAAAAGCAATTCCTAGAATTTAGCTAGGGATGAATTCTAAAGGTAATTATTAGTAAAGTAAAGCCGCCCTATATACCCCCCAGAGAATACTTTTTGCGCCACAGCCACCAGCGCACCTTGAGCGTCTCCCACAAAACCTGGAAGTACGCAATTGGTTTCACTCTTGAATCGGCATCATTCACCCAGAAGGCAGGGACTTCTTTGATTTTGTATCCCATTCTCTTGCCTAAAGCTAGCGCCTCCACATCGAACCCCCAGCGAGTAATCCGCTGCAAGGGGAAGATTTTCTCAGCTGCCTCTGCAGTAAAGACTTTGAACCCGCACTGCGTGTCTTTGATGCCTGGCAAAAGCAAAAGCTGGATGTATAGATTGCCCAAATTCCCCAGGGCCCTTTTTACAAAAGACTGTGGAGGATGCATCTCAGCGCCTTCTACGTCGCGAGAACAGATTACGATGTCATAGTTTTCTCTTAGGAAGGGCAGCATTTTCTCGAAGTGGTCTATGGAGGTCGAATTGTCTGAATCCATGAATAGTCGGTAGCGGCCCTTTGCCTCCAACATGCCTACCTTAACCGCGGCTCCCTTGCCTCTGTTTTGCTCATAGCCAGTTACCCTCAAATTCGGAATGAGCTTAGTGAACTTGTTAGCAATCTCTGTGGTAGCGTCCTTAGACCCATCATCAACCACCAATATCTCATAGGTGTAGCTACGCTCAGATAGGTGACGATCAACATCTACCAAAGTTAGAGGCAACCTATTAGCCTCGTTATAGGCTGGAATGATTACTGATAAAAAAGGCTTGGTCTTCGAGGACATTTGCTACCTATGATAGCGAAGCCTCACGAAAATAGCCAAGGTGACGCCGCCTGCGAGATCGAAGAGAAGATCTCCCAGGGTATCGGTTAGACCGAACTGCAAAGTCTTCAGCTTGAGTCCATAAGTAGCGATGGCTAAATCGTATAGAAACTCGGTGAACTCCCACAGAACACCCGTCAGGGCTGTCCAGCCCAATACCATCACCAAAGTCACCCAGAAGCTGCGAGCAGTATCGAAGTAGTTTGGGTTCTTGTAGAAAAACCAATAAAAAAGAGCGGCTGCCATCAAGCCACCCAAAAAGTGCGCTGGGATATCTATCCACGCCAGGGATCTATACCAATCGTTAGCAAAAGCCACAAAGTGGACTGCGAAAAACGAGCTAATCGAGAGGGTTAGATTGCGCTTAGCTTTTGTGCGAGTCATTATCTCTTCTTCCACTGAGGAGCGCGGCGGGCTTTCTTTAAACCGAACTTCTTGCGCTCTACTCTACGTGGGTCACGAGTTAGGTGACCGGCGACCCTTAACTCTGACTTAAGAGCCTCATTAAATTTTACCAGAGCTCTGGCCAAGCCGACAGTCACAGCTTCGGCCTGCGACATTACTCCCCCACCCCGCACCCTGACCGTAATATCGGCTGATTTCTTAACTCCGGAATCTAATATCTTAAGTGGTGCAACTGCGCTTTGGCGGAAGCGGTCGGTTACAAAGTACTCCTTATAGTCCTTATCGTTTACTGAAAACACCCCTCCTTTGCCCTGGGGATAAAAACGCACTCTAGCTACAGCGCTTTTGCGCCTACCTACTCCTTCAAAATATTTGTTTTCGTTGTCTTTAGCCATTTGATTCTTTCTCTATAACTAGCCTCTTGAGGCGCCTATCTCTGAGCCTATTCTGAGGCAGCATCCTTTTCACTGCATTTACTAAAATCTTTTCCGGAGCAGTTTCGATAAGGTCAGCGTACTTCTCTGTCTTTAAGCCGCCCGGTCGACCGCTGTGGCGGTGATAGACCATCTGCTCAGCCTTTCTGCCAGTTACTTTAATAAGGTGGGCATTCTTAACTATAACCTTATTCTCTCCTTCTTTGTGAGGAGCATACTGGGGCAGGTTCTTGTCTTGGAGGAGTGTGGCAATCTGTGTTGCTACTCTTCCCAGGGGTTTATCCTTAGCGTCTATAGTGTGCTCAGCCATCTTATACAAATTCTATTACCGCTTTCGTTGCCCCATCTCTCTTTCTAGTATCAGCTGTCTTTCTGATCCTCAAATAGCCGCCCTTGCGATCCTTGTAGCGGGGAGCAATTTCCTTAAAGAGCTTTTGGGCAGATGCCTCAGGCATGCGCCTCGTTAAAAGCCTCAAGGCTGCTAAATCTCCCTTCTTAGCCAACGTCACGAGCTTTTCAACCTTGGGCTTTATCTCCTTGGCTCTAGCTTCAGTGGTTTCAATTCTGCCCTGCATCACTAGGTTGTGAGCTAGGATGCGCAAAAAGGCCCTGCGCTTGCCAGTCATCAATCCAAACTTACGACCTTTCTTTAAGTGTTGCATGATTACTCTTTATCCTCAGCCTCCGGCTTGTCTTCCTCTTTCGCTTCTTTAACCTCTTTCTTAGTGGCCTTCTCCTCCTTAGACTCCTGCACTTCCACATCAGCTACCTTCTTGAGGTGGTCAATTAATACGTTCGCGGACTTGTGTAAGGCGCTGGAAGGAGAAATGGTACCATCTGTCTCAATCTCTAGCTTAATACGGTTATAGTCAGTACGATCTCCTACACGCATATTCTCTACCGTGAAGTTAACGTTAACAACGGGGGAAAATACTGCATCCAACGCCACTGTGCCAACTGGCAATCTTTCGGCTTTCTGTGCCTCAACTGGCACGTATCCAAGACCCTTCTCTACTACCAAAGTTATATCGAGATCCGCTCCTTTGGTTGTGAGGGTTGCTATAGGCTGATCTGTGTTAATCACTTTGACTTGAGCGTTGTCGCTGATATCGCCTGCTTTAACGGCACCCTCGCCCTTAGCCTTCAACGACAGCTCTTGGGGTCCGTCGGCATGAAAAGCGAACTTGACCTGCTTTAAGTTAAGCCCCAGTTCAACTACATCTTCCACCACACCCGGAATAGTGGTGAACTCGTGTCCCACTCCCTTTACGGTGAAGCGGGTCACAGCAGCGCCTGGCAGAGATGACAAAAGCACTCTACGCAGAGCATTGCCTACTGTAAGGCCATACCCCCTGAAGAGTCCTTCGATCTCGAAGTGACCAACATTCTTGTCTTCTGAGATCTTCTTTATTTTTACGGTTTCGCTTAAGTATGTGTAATCCATGATTGTTTTTTTATTTCTTTGAGTAAAAGTCGACTACTAAACTGACATCAAAAGGAACATCTATGTCCTGAGGCTGACCCACAACTTCTCCCTCCAGGTTTGCTTTGTCCAACTTGAGCCATTGGGGTGTTTCGTATTTCTTTAACTTCTCCGCTAGCTCCTGAAACATGGCCATACCCCTGGAACCCTGTCTCACGGAGATCTTATCACCGACCTTGACCTTATAGGAAGGGACCTTGGTCCTTGTTCCGTTTACCTCTATGTGTCCGTGAGAAACCACTTGACGCGCCAAATTGCGGCCCTCGGTAAAGCCAAGGCGCATCACCACGTTGTCCAGCCTTCGCTCTAGTGTGTCCACTACAGCCTCTTCGGCTGAGATATGCTGGCTCTTGCTCTTCTTCTCTACCTCTTTAAAGAGTCTGCGAAGCTGCCGTTCATTGACGCCGTAGCTAAACTTAATCTTCTGCTTCTCTTGAAGCTGCTGCCCAAACTCACTTACCTTACCTCGAAAGCGCTTACCATGCTGTCCCGGCCTATATGGCTTGCGCACCAAAGCTGCTTTGGGAGAGTTAGAGCGCTCGCCCTTCCTGGACAGCTTAACCCCAAGACTTCTCTCTTTCTTTTCTTTAATCTTAGCCATCTTTAGTTTCTACGCTTTCTGGGAGCTCTCGGACCGTTGTGGGCAATTGGAGTAATGTCGCGGATTGACCGAATATCAAAACCCTGAGCAGCCAGTGAGCGCACAGCCGAATCCCTGCCAGGACCAATTCCGGCAACAAATAAATCTACCTTGGTCGGACCACTCTTGCTAGTTTTCTCAACGATACTAGCCACCACCTTAGAGGCAGCAAAAGGAGTTGCCTTCTTGGGGCCGGAAAATCCAGTTGATCCGGCGCTAGCCCAAGCAACCACATTGCCCTTCTCGTCAGTCACGCTAATTATGGTGTTGTTATATGAAGAGTTTACGTATATCTTGCCCTCCTCAATCTTGCGCGTAGCTTTTTTGCTAGGTCCACCAGAAGCACGGCCTGGTGCCTTTTTGGTGTCAGCTCCCTTTTCTATGACTTTCTTCTTGCCCATGTTACTTAAGGGTTAGTTTCCTGCGACCGCTACCCATGGTTCTGCGAACATTACCACGTACCGTGCGTGAATTACGCTTGGTGCTCTGGCCTCTGGCCGGAAGGTGTTTCATGTGTCGGATGCCACGGTATGATTTGATATTCTTCAAACGATTTACGTTCTGGCGCACGTCCTGACGCAGCTCACCCTCAATCTTGAAATCACGCTCAACTACTTGCTTGAGGCGGTTTAGTTCATCTTGACTGAGCTCCTTCGTGCGCTTGGACCGATCTATCTTGGTCTCCTCCAAAATCTTATCAGCGGAGGTTAAGCCAATACCATAAACTCGCGTAAGGGCTACGGCCACCTTCTTATCATCAGGAATATTTACTCCAAATAGTCTCATCCTTGTCTTTGCTTGTGCTTAGGGCTGTTCTTACAGATTACGTAAACCCGCCCTTTACGGCGGATTACCTGGCACTTATTACAAATCTTTTTTACCGACGCTCTTACCTTCATAACGCACGCGCTACAGACGCCAAGTAATCCTGCCTCGCGAAGCACCCTCTCCATCGGGTAGCTCGAGCTTCACTCGATCGCCGGGCAGTATACGGATGCGCCTAATGCGCATCTTACCCGCTACGTAGGCTAGAATTTCCTTCTCGTTGTCTAACTTGACCCTAAAGGTTGCTCCCGGTAGGGCTTCAATTACTGTTCCTTCAACGGTCATCTAGCGCGGCTTGGATATTAACACACCGACTAATTAGCGTCAACGCTAATTCGGTTAAGATTATTGGGCACTTTGCCTACCCAGAAAGGCCACATTTTGACCTCTCCTGAACGCACTCCCGGTGTAGAAAAGATCTTCTCCCTGAGCTGATTTTCAGTCATACCCATAATTTCTCCTTGGAAAACCTCGGCATCAAACGGCCTGGTCCAGGTAGAGCTGAAGTTAACTGCAGAATTGAGCTCTTCGGCTTCGAAATCGACGCTTACCTCAGCGTATTCGGCTGTATATTCGTGAATTTGGAGATCAACCCCCTCGGCCTCCTCAAAGCGTTCTCTTAGGGTATCTACCAGCTCTGCCTCGTCGAAACCAATCAGGGTTATTTCTCCGTATAGAGTAAGGCTGAAGTTGCCATCTCTATCCACCACATCATTAACCTGCTCTCTAGTTACACGGAAACTATAAGCTCCTTCTAGGACTTTAATGTTGTCCGGCAACCCTACGAAAAACTCCGCCTTAAGGGCATCTTCAAGCTTCTTGGAAGCCGCGGCTCTCGCCTGCTCTAGGTCTGCATCCGTTGGTACCTTCACCTCACCAAAAGCTCCTCCCGTCATCGCTGACTTGGATTGCCCGTAGAAACCGTCATATCTAGCTGATCCTTGGAAGCCGGGAATGCGGAAACGCTCCACAGGTCCTATATTATACTCTTCGCCTGGCTGGTCAGCTGTAACTGCTGCCTCAATACTGGATGGTTCAAGTGTGCCATCTCCCTTGCGTGTAGCCCCGGGCACGGTAATGTCGTTGTCCAATCTAAAGATCTTACCGTCAGGTGTCACAAAACGGGTAGTTGCAACTAAAGGTTGGGACTCCGTGCCAAAGTTATTGTATATAGTGATAGTTCCCCGAGCCTTTCTGCCCACAGAATCAGTACCGTTAGCTGGGTGTTTTTCTGTAATGTTTTTCTCGGAGTTAAACGCTACTCCTCGTAATCGCACAGTGTTGTCCACGATACCGCTCTCTTGGATAGAAGGCGAAACCCGCAGAGTACCAATAAAACCGTGTTCCATCTTGTCGAGAGTTAGCGTAACTGCAGTCCTAGGCAAAAAAACTACGGCTGAAGCGATTAAAGCCACTACCAACCCTGTAGCTCCGGCCAAAATTGCCATGCGCTTGCCCTTACTCATACGCTGACGCGTCCTGGGGAGTTTACTCGGCTCCTCCTCCTGAGTTTCTTCTGATTCCTCATCACTCACTACTGACCTGGGTCTCTTCTTTGAATCTCGCTTCTTTGCACTCTTAGCGCTGACCTTGGGCTTAGTCTTGCCTCCGCTTCCCTGAACTACAATATCCGACATGGTAGTCCTGCCCCGTCGACCCAGAAATGGGTTAGAGGCTGTAATCCCTAGTGAAAGTACCTTCTCTAAGATCTCTTCGTCCACACTCTCAACCGTCAAACTCTTGCCCGC
>CAYMRK010000007.1:7881-9985 GCA_964392905.1 uncultured Candidatus Saccharibacteria bacterium
CTATAGCAGAAGCTACAGAGTCAGTTTTATTTAGATATATCTTCTTGCTCACGATCTAGACAAGTAACATTATAGCGCCAATAACATTTAACGAAAACTACTCCCCTGAAGGAGTCGCCCACTTAATCCTCCGCCTGGCCAGCTGGTTTAACTCCTCATATATGCCGTGTATGCCATCCTCTAGGAAGGAGTTCACATCCAGCTCACCCGGCGCCGCTTGTAGTCGCACCTTTTTCCTGCCAAATTCGTAGTGTTTGCGAAAAACCTGTTCGGGCAAGGTAAAGCTCGTATAAATATATACTGGCGGTGTTTCTTTGGCTTTTAGGGCGCCGTCATTGCGAATATTCATAAGTAGTGCGTTCATAAACTCACCGAAAGCGTCCCAAAAAGCCCTGCCCACAAAACGCTCCATTTTTGAAGAAACAGCCCCAGAGGCAAAACGTTCATATATAGCGTAAGCAACGTCGGTATCTAGATCTAGCTTGGCCCTAACCGCTTGATCGATGCGCGCTCGTCCCCAATCGAATCCATTGAGGTAGGCTATCTTATCAACATCCACTGCAAAAATATGTGTCTTGTCCTCCCCCACCTCGACGTAATAGGCTCTCTCGAGATCCTGGTCGCTCGAGAGCATATGCGCTCTCACACTTCCCCCCTCTACGACCAAATCCTGCTCTCCCGACTTATCAGCCGTCATGCTGATGCAAAGCTTGATCTCTAGCTCACGCCCAGTAAATCCACTTGGATTAATAACCTGGTGCCCGTCAATCTTAACGCCGACCACTCGCGCGTCGCTCATTACTAGATCCATTTCGCCTCTGTCCAGCCTTTCGGCTGCTTCATCACGGCATTCGTTATAAAATCTCCAAACTGCTTGTGATATGTAGTTTTCAAGATCAACCGGCGTCAGCGCTTTGGTGGGGTGTTCTCTAACAACTCTTACTGTAGAGAAGATTGTTACCGCTTTGTCTGGTCCAAGATCTATTACTTTCATTAGTCTTCAACGGTTGCTCTGATACGACGCACACCCTCAGCTACAGCTTCTTGCTTAGTTATCTTGAATTTCCCAACCTCACCAGTGTGTTCAACGTGCGGTCCACCGCAAAGCTCCTTGGAGAAAGCGTCCTCCAGGGTATCTCCGGCAAAGTACACCCTAACTTTGGGCGGATACTTACCTTTAAAGAAATATAGGGCGCCTGTCTGCTTGGCCTCTTTTAGGGGAAATTCCTTGTATTGCATAGGGACATCTTTTTCAACTATTCCATTTACCAGCTCTTCAACCTCCGCCACCTCTTCTTTAGTTAGTTTCCTGTCAAAAGAGAAGTCGAAGCGGGTGCGCTCGGCTGTAATGTCAGATCCGCGCTGAGCAACGCCCTCCCCAAGCACCTTGCGCAAGGCCGCCTGAAGAAGGTGTGTTGCGGTGTGCAAACGCGTGACCTTAGCTAATTCCTCTTCGTTGGCTGCTTTCAGCTCACCGGTATCGAGAATCAAACCGTGACCGCCAAACTTCCTTTCCTTGCCCGCTCGTGACGCTTCCTGATGAGCCTCAAACTCTTTATCAAAATCCTCTTGTTTCAGACCCTTAGCTATGTCCTCCGGAGCCATCTCCTTAATAAGTTCGAAGGGTAGCCCGTATGTTTCATAAATAAAGAAGGCGTCCTTGGCGCTGAGCTTCTTGCGCCCCGCCAGCTCTTTAAGACCGCGAGAGAGTGCCGTCTTGAATTTCTTCTTCTCTCCCTCAAGAACTTCTACAATGTCGTCGGCATTAAGGTTTTCATATACAGAGCCAAACTTATCCACCACCACCTTCGGAACCTCAGCAAGCACGTTGGCGTGAATGTCATGCTTCACCTCATAGGCAATAACTCTCCTGATCAAACGACGCAGGATGTATCCCGCCTCCTTATTGGAAGGACGCACGCCATCTGCAATCAGGAAACAGCTTGATCTTAAGTGATCAGCAAACACTCGTACTGCCGACTCATCAAGCTCCGGGGACAGCTCGCGTACCTTTTCCATTATGGGTTGGAACAGATCGGTCTCGAATATGTGATCTTTGCCCTGGCAAACTGCTGCCACCCGTTCAAGCCCGCTGCCCGTATCT
>CAYMRK010000008.1:0-9784 GCA_964392905.1 uncultured Candidatus Saccharibacteria bacterium
TTTCTATGCCAAGAAGGTCTGCTCCTCCGCCAGTTAGGAGCACACGCGCCAACTTAACCGAGTGGGCTCTTTCGTAACTATCTCTTACCCGCTTGGCTTCGTTAAGTATAACATCCAAATAAGGCAGCATTAAAGTGGATACTTCATACTCTCCCCCTTTACCCAAGAGTCCTTTCTGTTTTTTGAGCTCTTCGGCTCTCTGAACATTAATACTCAGCCCCGTAGCAATGGCTTGGGTGAGCGAACTGCCGGCGAAGTCAGCCTGGGCAGAGTGCATCAAGAAACCGTTTTGCGCCACAGAGATAGTGCTAGATCTTGCTCCGATATCAATAATTAGGGTCAGCGAGGTATCCCCTCTTGTGAGGACCCTTGCTGAAGCTACTGTCTCTAGCTCAAGCGCCTTGAGGTTAAGGCCTGCTTGGCGAAAAATGTTTTGATATTTACTAATCTGCGTCTTAGGCACAGCTATCAAAAATATAGTTTGCTGCTTTACTCCTTGGGCATCCTGCCCCCTGGCAACTCTTAACCAGTCGAGGTGGGCATCCTTCAAGGGCATGGGCACAAGAGACTGAGCTTGATATTCAACCGCTTGGCTAGTCTCTTGGTCGGGCATATCAGGTAGTTCAACTAAAGATGTGAATGCAGAAAATGCGGGTATAGAGGCGACAACGTCTTTGGTTTCCACCTGAACCGAGCCTACCAGGGTTTTTATAAGCTCTGCCGTCTCGCTATCGATAGCCTCCAGCGCGCTGGTTTGAATGGCATCGTTAACTCGATCAAGATGGCCCCTGACCTCGAGCGAGCCGTAGTTTTTAAGCTTAAGCCTGCCCCCCGAAGAGGTCAGCTCCACCAGCTTAATAGAGGCGGTCCCTACATCTATACCCAGACAGCCGTCTTTCTTAGTAATTGATCCAAAAGGGTTCTTCATTGGTTTATACTCATAGAAATTGTATCACACACCTTGATGCGAGCTACCCAGAAGATATGGCACAAGTTCTTAGAGATCCTCTTCGCAGCAGTTTGTGCCAACTGCAAGGGACGCCTGGTGGACGATGAGCAACATTTTGCACTTTGCAGAAGGTGCTTCGAATCAATTGAGTTTTTCAGGACAAGCCCCCACCCTGAGTTAATAGCGGTGGGTTCCTATAGCAACGACGCTCTGCGTACCCTCATCTTCAGCCTCAAATTCAAACGCTTCACCAATACTCTCGAGCAGATACGCAGCCTTATAGAAAACTACCTCAGATCAAGGAATGACCTGCAACTGGAGCAGTTCGAATGCATAACGTATATCCCCCTTCACCCGGCTCGAGAAAGAGAGCGCGGTTTCAATCAGGCTAAGCTCATAGCAGAAATACTGGGCGACCTCACGCAGCTTCCGATAGAGAACACGCTCAAAAGAGTGCGCAACACCAAAGCCCAATCAAGAATCAAAAGCGCTAAAAAGAGACTGCTGAATGTGCAGGGTTGTTTTTCACCGAGAGGCAGCCTTCGAGAGATTCAAGACAAGAACATCCTTGTGGTGGATGATATATACACTTCTGGAGCAACCGCCGCAGAGGCGGTTAGAACCCTCAAAAAGGCTGGAGCTAAGTCGGTTAAGCTTTTCGTTTTAGCAAGAGCAAGGTGACGCCGGCTCCTGTAATACCGGCTACTAGAGCCACTACCCACAAACTTAGATCTTCTGCTTCAGACTCTACTCCCTCCAAATTCACCTCCTCACCGGTTAACGCTTCATACCTTTCAGCGAGTTGAACCAGCTGCCTGTTTTGGACATCTACCTTGTCGCTTAACTCCTGGATAGCTGCCACAGCAAAGACGTTGGCAGCGTGAGGGTCGATCTGCAAAAGACCCTCGGCGCTTTCCTGAACGCTCTCAGGGAAAACATCTCGGAACTCCTGTGCTATGAAGTTGTAGTATACGTGATTGCCCACGGAGGGGTGATCGGATCTATATGCGTCTGCGTAACGGAAGGATACTGGACGCAAACGATTGACTGTATCCAGAGCATTTTCAACGTCTTTGACGTCCTTCTTAATGCGAGCATCGGAGTTAGCCAGCCAATCTCCGGCAGAAGTTTTGGAGGCGTCGCCTTCAACCTCCAGTTTGTTAGTAGAGGCAGCTCTTCCTATCCCCACCGCCCCGTCAACTCGCACGTCGCGCGAGAACCAACCGTCTCTCCACTTAGCGGCCGATTGGCCAACGTCGTAAGTTGTTCCTCCTGGGACTAAATCGTCGTCGAAGGTAGCAGCATTAGCCCTACTGAAAGCGGACACTATGGTGCGCGATACCTCAAACTGAGGATTGTCAGTGTTATAGGTAAGAGCAATTTCTATCTTAACCGAGTCGTGACCTCCTCCTGGGAAGACGTACTTCGTAAACTTAACTCTGTCTGTTATCACTCTGTCGTCAGTTAAAAGCTCTTCGCTGCCGCCATCATTACGCTTTATGTATACTCCCGTACTGCGACCGATAATCCAGGTCGGATCTAAGCTGTCACTTGCGAAGCGAAGCTCTAGGGTGCAGTAGTTGGTGTTCTCGTCACAGGCTGTGCCTTCGTTATCAGTCTGATAAACCGAATCGATGTGACTTGAGTCGTTTATCACACTCTGAACTGTGTTTATCACGAAGTTAAGCTGCTGAGCCACTTCAGTGCTGCCCGCCTCTCTGCTGCTGATGCGGAGGACATTGGTCAGTATGCCCATCAAAAGGCCGACGGTGATAGCCAAAACAGAGGCGTACACCAGCAACTCAATCAGAGTAAATCCCCTTTCTTCTTTCATGCTTAGATCTTGCCCTTAATTATACCAGAGATTAGTTGCGCTTGAAGAAAAACGATTTGCCAATCTCCACAGCCATGATGTTCACGATTCCAACCCCCAGCACTCCCCAAAGCCAAGCGGGTGAGAGAGAAACCGTACCTAAGATGCCTCGCAGAGGGGGCCAATATATAGCAATGCCTGTTAAAAAGAACCCCACCATCACGCCCCATATTAGAAACATGTTAGAGAAAGGATTGTAGGTGAAGATGCTCCTTCCCAAGGACTTAATTGAGAACACTAGGAAGAGGGTGTATACGGAGAAGGAGGCGAAGATGAAGGTTCTAACAGTTGCCGGATCAAAGCCTTTTCGCAACAGGAATAGATATAGGAAAAGAAGGAGAGCGCTGGTAAGGGTCCCAATCACCCAAACTAAAAACTTCATCTCTGTATCCATTAGCCCTTTGTGCTTGCGCTTGGGCTGCCCTCTTAGATAGTTATCACCCCTTTCGAAGGCAAATCCTACCGCAGGGAAACTGTCAGCGAAGAAGTTGACCCATAGAATCTGGAGGGCATTTAGGGGCAAGGCTACGCCTGCAACCAGAGCGCCCCCTATTAGTATTAGTCCGTCTAATACGTTCGAGAGTAAATATACGATTACCTTCTTAATATTACTCAAGATTCTGCGACCCTCACGAATAGCCTCGACTATGGTCTCGAAGTTATCGTCCAAGATAATAAGATCAGCCGCTCCCTTGGCTACATCGGTTCCAGATCCCACAGCCACTCCTACGTCTGCACCATTTAAGGCTGGTGCGTCGTTTACGCCATCCCCCGTTACCGCAACCACCTCTCCCAACTCCTGATAGAGTTTAACTAATCGCAGCTTGTCCTTAGGGCTTACCCTCGCGAAAATCTTGATCTCCGGCAGTATTTGCTTAAGCGCCTCGTCAGAATAGGTCTCAAACTCTTTGCCCACAATTACACTATGCTCTCCCACTTCTAACTCCAGCTCACGCGCTACTGCAACAGCAGTACCCTTGTGGTCACCCGTTACAATTTTGGTTTCAACACCAGCATTCGATACCTCTTTGATAGCTAAAGCAACTCCTTTGCGTACCGGGTCCCTAAAGGCCAGCAAGGCAGTGAACTTCTTGTCTACTGCAACGCCCAGAACTCTGTTACCGCCATAGGCTAACTCATCAAGCTGAGCGAGAACTCTTTCCTTTTCGTCTTTATGTAAATCGGTCTTCTCTAAAAGCACGTCTGGGGCTCCCAAGTATATCCACCTACTTCTGTTGCCCACTTGGGCGTGAACCGCAGCAAATTTATCTCGAGAGTTAAAGGGTTTAGATTCTAAAACAGTGTTGCGTTTCTGCACATCGTGCAAAAGCACTTTGTGCATCACAGCAGCCTTAGCTATAGCAACGTCTAAGGGACGCCCGGACATATGCCACTCCTCAGGTTTGCCTGAAGGATTACCCACAATCACATCAGTGTTTAGTAAAGCCAGCTCTAGCACCATCTCTTTGGGCTTTTCACTGATGATCTCGGAGAGCTCCATATTGGCCTCCGTTAGGGTGCCCGTCTTGTCAGTCAAGATGAGGGTGGTGCCTCCCAGGGCCTCGGCTGCCAGCAGTTTACGCACGACCCCCTTGTGCCTAGCCAAACGCTCTACCCCAACTGCGAGAATCACGGTCATGGCGATTGGCAAACCTTCCGGCACTGCAGCAACAGCAATTGCTACAGACGTAAGGAACATGTCGAATATATCAAAGCCTAGGGTTGTACCTAAAGCAAACACTGCTCCTGCCAGCCCTATAAGTAACAGCCCCATGCGCACAGCAAAGCGCGAGATGGCTTTTTGTAAAGGCGTTTGCTCCTGCTCTTCTCCCTTTACAAGGGAAGCGATCTTTCCAAGCTCAGTGTCGGATCCTGTAGCCGTAACCACAGCCAAGCCTTTGCCATCCACAACCAAGGTACCGCCGAAAACCATAGATTTTCTCTCCGCTAGTTCCGTTTCCACCTGAACCGCACTCGCCTGCTTCTCAACAGCCAAAGATTCTCCCGTGAGGATTGCCTCATCTACAGAAAGTGCGTTGGCTCTAATCACCCTAGCATCAGCCGAGACCCTGACTCCGGGAAAGAGTTTGATTAAGTCACCCGGCACAACTTCCTCGGCACTAACTTCAACGTCACGATCTCCACGGACGACTCGTGCACGTTCCTTGATGTATGTGGAAAGTTTTGCAACCGCCCCCTCTGCTTTATTCTCTTGGTAGAAGCCGAGCACGACATTCACCAATACAGCTACGATGATAAAGGCTGTATTCTCGTAGTCCCTCAAAAAGGCAGTCACCAAAGATGCTGCTACTAGCATCAAGATCAGAGGACTCTTGAACTGATTAGCAAAGATGCGAAGTCTGCCCATGCGCCTGGACCGCTCAATCACATTCTTGCCCAAATTCAAGCGCTCGTGAGCCTCTTCGGTTGAAAGCCCCTGCTCTGAGGTTTTCAGATCTGAGATAACCTCGCTTGGAGACAGGGCCCAGAACTCTTTTGGTTTAACGATTACTGCCATTACTTAAATCTTTTATCGAAGTAGACCTTAAAGTAATGCTTAAAGTATTTAAGCCCTAGTTTAACAAAGCCCTGTTCTTTAAACCTGCGGGGGGAGCTTTCAACCCATACTCTCCGAGAGTATACGACCCTACCGGCTCGGCGCGCCATCAGAACTGCTATGGCAGTGTCGTCACCGAAGAACTTAAGTGGAGGCAAACCCCCTATCTTATCAATAGCACTACGATAGGCAGCGAAGTTGCCTCCGAGGATGATCCCACCCCTACTTCCCGTCACAAAAGACATAAGCTTTGGAACAAGGGGATACACTCTCCACATAAAAAAGTCTGGAAAGAACGATTTGTATTTATATGGTCCCGATACGGCCACTACCCCCTGGTGGGATATCACTTTCTCTATGTTCGAGAGCCAGTTTGGTGGAGCAATGCAGTCAGCGTCCATGAATGCGACAATCTTACCCCTACTCGCCTCTACGCCTTTCTGGCGGGTGGGGTTAGTGCCTATTATTCTCTGGAGCACAACTTTATCCGCGCCAGCTCTCTTGGCTGCGCCAGAAGTGTCATCATCCGAGTTGTTATCGGCTACGATAATCTCGAAACTGTTGCGAGGGATATCTTGGCTCTCAATGCTTTTTATGGCCCTGCTTATCGCCTCCTCTTCGTTGAGAGCAGGTATAACTACTGAGAATTTCATTGTTTAATCTTGATTTAAAAACTGCACCCTTAACCTCTGGCGACTCTAACGGATAAACCGGGGACGGCGGGAATACTATCTACCAAAAGTCTCTCTACGTTGTGCTCCACCAACTCTCTCACTAAATCTCTGAAAGCGACCTGGGGCGCCCATCCAAGTTTCTCTTTGGCCTTGGTAGAATCTCCGCAGAGCGACCCAGCTTCTGAAGGCCTGAAGTATTGGGGACTGACTTCTATAATGGTCTCCCCTGTTTTAGTGTTGATGCCTTTCTCATCCAAGCCCCTACCCTGCCAAGTGATTTCTACACCTACATATTCAAACGCTGCCTCGCAAAGATCGCGTACCGAATATTGCTCCCCCGTGCTGATAACGAAGACGTCCGGTTCGCTCTGTTGCAGGGCAGCATGAGCTGCGCGCACATAGTCAGCGGCGTGGCCCCAATCACGCCTGGCATCAAGGTTGCCTAGAGCAAGTTTTTGCGTAGCAACACCGAGCTTAATCTGAGCTGCTCCGTGAGCTACCTTCTGGGGCAGGAAGTGAAGTGGCCGCCTGGGAGATTCGTGGTTGAACATGATTCCGCAGGAGATAAACATACCTTCTTTGCGCAACGCTTCAGCCGTGCGGTGAGCCATAATCTTGGCCTCAGCATACGGGCTGGTGGGTATCAACGGGGTCTCTTCCGTCTGGGGGTATTGAGCAGTTGTGTCGAGCATAGCCGCAGCTGAAGGCTGGAAGAACCGGGACTGCAGAGAAAAGGCCCTCACCTTGTGCATCAATTCTATGGCGCCCTCTCCGGTAACCTTTCTGTATAGATCCGCAAGCTGGAAAGATTCAGCCGGCGAGGTTAGAGCAGCGAAGTGATACACCTCGTGAGGCCTAGACGCCTCAAGCACCTCATCGAACATCTCGGGTTTTAGTAGATCGGCTACGTATATATCTAGCTGATCACGAATGTGGCTGATATTTGATTCATCGATGCCCTCTTCGATGGTACCGAAGACCTGGTAGCCTTTGCTTAGTAAAAGTTCGGCCATGTAGCTGCCATCCTGGCCAGTAATGCCGGTTACCAAAGCTCTCTTCATAGAGGAATCGTAGCACACCAAAATGTCTATGAGAATTTGCTCCCGGGAAAACTCTTATCCCTCAACTATTTTCCTTAAAGTCGTGCAAACCCTATCGATCTCCTCCGGACCATAAGTACTGGCTGAAGGCAAATAGAAGCCGTCACGACAGAGTTTTTCTGATGCCGGAAACTTTTCTCGCGGGTAGTTTTCGTAGTAGATGGGCTGCAGGTGAATGGGAATAAAAAACGACCTGGTCTCAATGCCGCTAGCCGCCAATTTCTCGCGAAGCGTAAAGGCGCTCATGCGAGCTTTCTCGGGATCAACTACCACACCATACATCCAGTAGGAGTTAGTGTGCCCCTCAGGTTCAACTGGCAGCGAAAGATACGGAGCGTCTTTTAGTAGTTTGGTGTAATAGGCCCCGTTGCTTCTTCTTTTCTTCAGGAGCTCTCCAAAGCGCAGGGTTTGCACATATCCCAAGGCCGCATCTAGGTTGGAGATTCTTGAGCCGTGCCCAAAGTATTCGTGCCAAAAATGTCTTTTTTGCCCAAAGCCGTTACTGCGGTTGAATATCAGATTCTCAGCAATACGAGCATTGTTAGTTGTTATCATCCCGCCCTCACCGGTGGTGATAATCTTGTTGGCGTAAAAAGAGAACGAGGCAACATCGCCTAGATTCCCTGCAGCTCTTCCTTTATAGGTAGCCCCATGGGCCTCAGCAGCATCTTCGACTATCCACAAATCATGCTTTTTAGCTAGGCTCCTGATGGGATCCATATCGCAAGTCAGTCCATATATATGAACGACTAAAATGGCGCGGGTGCGGGGCGTAATCTTCTCTTCTATCTGGGACGGATCGATATTCCAAGTTTGGGGATCTACGTCTACCAACACCGGCTTAGCACCAAGGAAAGAGACTGCGTTGGCTGTAGCAATCATAGTAAAGGTGGGCATGATAACCTCATCGCCTTCACCGATACCCAAGGCCATCAAGGAGAGCAGCAGAGCAGAAGAGCCGCTGTTAGTGGAGACAGCATACTTAGTCCCAGTTACTTTTTCCGCAAATGCCTTTTCAAACTGCTCTACGTAGGGTCCATTACCCGACACCCAACCGGACTTAATGGCCTTGGTAACGGCATCCACCTCCTTGGAGGTAATATCCGGAGCACCGACATAGAGCGGGTTCTTGCCTTCAACCCTTAACTTTCTTTTGGGGATAAGCTTAGCAACACGTCTACGGTGACTTGCGTCTATGCTTTTGGGCTTAGTTATTTCGCTTTTCATTAAATCTTAACCTTATGGCTTCCTTGGTGTAGTCTACGGCTCTCTTTCCTGCTATGTCGCAATGTTCCCGGCAATTCTGCTCGGAATTGTAGGGATTTTCGGTTTATCAAGCTCTCGAACGCTCGATGGATTGAATGCCTATATGGGTTCAATGCTCTTTCAGCCGATTTTGATTGTTTCAATTTTGTTTCTGATTATCGGATTGCTCCGTTATGGGAAAACTCCTTTGGTGTTGTCGGTTCTCGGCGGCATTGGTATTTTTGTGAGTATGAATTTTTATATGACCAAATGGCTCTTCACTCTCTCTTTCGGAATACTCGCGCTCGCATACTATCTCGCTTTTCGAAAATCAAAAGCCTCGCAATTAAAAGTCGCTCTTGCGTTGCTCCTTGCGGTCGTGGTTCTGGGAGCGGTTGATATTGGAAGAACTACATTTTCATCGCCTAATCCTCAAAACGAGGGTACTGGATCGCGGGTATCACCGCCAAGCCCAACGTCTTCGACGATGCAAATGCAATAGCATTATGAATGCGCTAAAACAAATCATTTCTGCCAGCAAGGTGGTTTTACAAAAACGGCTGTATCTTGCGGCATTTCTTTTGCTCACGATTCCAATTGCGTTCCTGCTCTTTCTTATCCCCGTGAATGCCATAGCTGGAAACAGCATTGCATTCCAACTGCAGTTGTTCGGCACGAAGGATTATCTCATGATTTTTGCGGTAGCTGGTTTAGAGAGTTTGCTTCTTGTTATGTTTTTCTATCTCTTTCGACGCGCTCAAGTGCAGAAAACGAAGCTCTCTGCGTTTGGAGTAGTTAGCGGCGTGCCCGCTTTTCTTTTTGGAACAAAACTTTGCCCCATGTGCATTGCCGCCATGTTCGGGTTTTTGGGATCGGGCGCAGTATTTTCAATACTTCAATATCGCGCGTGGATTTTTGTTGCTTCGATAGCAGTTCTTCTTCTGTCTATCTATTCTGTATCGAGAAAAATTAACAAGACATGCGAATACTGCAAATAATATTATGGTAAAACATATCGAAAAGGACAAAAAGTTATATCAGTGCGAGGAGTGCGGTTTTCACTACGAAAGTAAAGAGTGGGCTGAGAAATGCGAGGCATGGTGTCGCGAACATAAGAGTTGCAATATCGAGATTACGACTTGGGCATTGGAAAATAGAAAAGGATAACCCCCGCCACAAAAAAATCGGAAGTAGGACCCGCCCGCATTCCTCCCCAGACCCCTCCTGCGGGCGGGCAAATTCAGTCTCGGTTTTGCCAAATCCAAATCCCCAGAAAAATAGTTTGGCAAAACCGAGTCCGCATTGAAGCCCCACCACCTGCTCTGTTAGGAGCAGAAGCCAGCAAAAAAGTTTTCTTTTCCTTTTAGAAGAAAAAATCCGGCGCGC
>CAYMRK010000009.1:0-9439 GCA_964392905.1 uncultured Candidatus Saccharibacteria bacterium
TCTAATGGTGTGGGCGTTCAAGGTTAGCTCACCTGAATCGTAGAATGTGGTGTCAGGAGAGACCTTACCGGCGTCTATCGCAGCTGCCATTGTTATTACCTTAAAGATTGATCCTGGCTCGTACACAGACTGAACTGCAGGATTGAGAAATCTTCCGACATCAAATTGTCCATATTCATTGGGATCGAAAGCAGGGTAGCTAGCCATAGCGAGAATCTTGCCGGTATCAGGTTCTGCCACTATCACCGTACCCGCCTCACCGCTGTACTCTCTGACCAAATTACCCAAAACCTCCTCAGCATGAGTTTGGATATTGGCATCTATGGTCAACTGAATGTCTTGACCGTGGACAGGTCTTTTAATGCGGTCTCCCTCGGCCTCGCCGGGTACTCCGCCGAGAGCTTGGTTGTAGTAGTTTTCAATACCGTACTGTCCCAGCCAGAACGGCTCGTTGGCCGAGACAAAGCCCAGCACGTGGGCGCCGCTTTGTTTAAAGGGATAGAAGCGATCGAGGCCTGCGCCAATATGGATCCCTTTGATGTTAGCGGCCTCAATAGCCTCCACTTGCTCTTGGGTCGGTCTTTTAATGAGAGGCTCGTACGGGTCGTCCTCCTTGCTCAAAACTGCCTCCAGATCAGCTGAGCTCATCTCATCGATAAGAGGGTCTAGCAGAGCAACAGCTTGGGTTAGAGTACCCTCTTTCTTTATCTCCTCAGGCACTGCATACACCACCGGATACTCCTTGTTAACTGCACCCGGAACCTGTTCACCGTTTTTGTCTGTAAAGTAGATGCTTCCCCTCTGAGGGACGAGATAACCGCCGATAGTATTGATAGAAGAGGCCTTGGCCCCGTAGAAATCACCCTGGCTCAACTGTACGTCATAGAGGCGATAGCCTAACAGGACAAACGCCAGAGAGAAGAGCCCAATTAAAGTTGTGATGCGAGCGCCCATTCGGGAGTGCGATCCTTAACCAAGCCTAGCTGTACTGCTAGTGCTTCCAGATTCTCATTGCTGGTAAAGGTGTAGTACTGGTTTTTTAGTTCAGCGTTTGCGACTTTCATGTCCTCCAATGCCTCTCTCGTGTCCGCCAAGTCGTGGCGCAAACCTACGAGTGACAGATAGCTCAGAAGGACTACCACCAATGTTACACCAATTGCTGATATACAAAGCACCCTGGTCTTGATCAGGTTAACTTCTTTATTTGGTTGAACTATGGTCATTGTATTTCAATTGCCCTTAGCTTGGCGCTTCGACTGCGAGGATTAGCCACTGCCTCCTCCCTCGAAGGCTTAATCACCTTCTTGTTGAGGAGTTTGGCTTTGTCCTCATACGCCATTTGTCTGAAAAAACTTTTCACAATCGAATCTTCTTTGGAGTGATAGGAGATGATTACTACTCTTCCCTGCTTGTGCATGATCTGATCGAGGCTTCCCAAGAGTTCTTCTAGGTTCTCGAGCTCTCTGTTCACGTACATGCGCAGTGCCATGAAAGTTCTGGTTGCCGGATCAATGCGGCCTCGCTCGTAGTTGCGCGGTACTGCTTTGCGCACTACCTCAGCCAAATCCTTGTTAGTGAGAATCGACTCTTCACGCCGACGCTCCACTATGGCTCTGGCAATTCTTGGGGCATATCGCTCATCACTTAGATCTCTCAGAAGACCTGTTATCTTCTCTGCCCCTAGCTGGGCAAGGATTTGATAGGCGGGAATAGCTCCTTTGCTGTAGGTCATCTCCAAAGGCTCTTCGCTGCCCTTGAAACTGAACCCCCTGCCTTCCGTTAACTGGTCCGAGGAGAAACCGAGGTCTAGCAGCAGTCCATCAACTTTCCCCACAGATTCCTCCTTAAGGATCTCTGTGATCTCTGCGTAGTTGCCCTCCACCAGTACCAGCTTTTTGAGATCAGCCACTTCCTTCTCTAATTGGCTTTTAGCAACCTTCAAGCGTTGCCAATCCCAGTCAATTCCAACAAAGGTGCCTTCGGGAGAAATCTTTTTCGCGATCTCTGCTCCATGACCGGCTGCACCCAATGTGGCATCAACCATCACCTCTCCAGGCTCTGGATCGAGCATCTCCAACACTTCTTTTAAAAGAACGGGTGTGTGCATCTCTAGATCCCTAGATCCGCCATCTTTTCGGCGATCTCATCCGAGGATCCTTCCGTTTTGGCCTTGTACTTCTGCCACGCAGTCTCGTCCCACACCTCCATGCGGTTATAGACGCCAATGACCTTGGCGGACTTCTTGAGTCCAGCGTAGCTACGCAGATAGTCGGGTATTAAAATCCTCCCCTGGGCATCGACATCAACGTCCGATGCTCCAGAGAGCATTAGTCGTACAAAGGCTCTAGAGTTGGCCTGAGCTAAAGGTAAGCTGATCAATTTCTCAGCTAGCTTCTCCCAATCTTTTTTGTTGAATACGAAAAGACAGTGGTCCAGCCCACGAGTAATAATGGCACCTCCCGATAGGCTGCGTCGAAACTTAGCAGGGATTGCTACCCTACCTTTCGGATCAATATTGTGTTGAAACTCGCCTATGAACATTGAGTTATTCACAGTTAAGGGGGGTTATCCACATCTTTATCCACATTTCCCCACCTTGCTGTTAGTTTAAACCACCTCTCTACATTGGTCAACATCCTTTATCTGTGGATGAGTTAAAACGCAAAAGCCGCCCTTGAGGGCGGCTCTGCTTAGATCCAAGTTGGGACCTATTGTAGCTCTACGGTGGCTCCTGCCTCCTCGAGCTTCTTCTTCATCTCTTCGGCCTCTTCCTTCTTGACGCCGTCTTTCACGTTCACAGGGGCGCCTTCAACCATATCCTTGGCCTCCTTAAGTCCAAGGCCAGTGATCTCTCTTACGGCCTTAATGACGTTGATCTTTTGATCGCCTGATGCCTTGAGAACGACGTTGAACTCATCCTTCTCTTCACCAGCAGCTGCAGCTGCAACAGCAGGACCAGCAGCACTAACGCCAAACTTCTTCTCAAGGACCTTAACTAGCTCGGATAGTTCAATTACTGAGAGCTTTTCAATCTTCTCGATTAGGTCCTTATACTTCTCGCCTGCCTCGCCTAGGTCAACCTCCTCCTCTTCAGCCGGAGCCTCTGGAGTAGCTGCCTCTTGTGGCTTTTCCTCTGCTGCAGGCGCCTCAGGAGCAGCTTCCTGCTCTGGGGCTTTAGTCTCTTCTTGTTTCTCTTCTTCTGCCATGTTTTTGTATTAATTGATTTACTCGACCTTATGCTTACGCTTTCTTTGCTTTTTCACTCAACACATACATGAGTGCCCTAATGGGAGCAGCGATTGATCCAACAACCATTCCAAGCAGTTCCTTGCGCGGAGGCAGGCTACCGATAGCGTTGATGGTTTCTCTAGATATCTCTTCGTTCTTCTCCAAATCGTATCCGCCCAATAAGGCGAACCCCTCGTGAGTCTTGCCGAAACGGTACAAAGAGCCGGCAGCCTCTGAAATTCCTCCTTTTACAAAGACGGTACCAACGGTGCCTTCCAGTCTCAGAGGATCAAGCTCGATCTGCTTGCCTTTGAAAAGAACTCCCAGAAGTCGCTTCTTGATAACTTTGAACTTGCCCTCTGACTGCCTGAGCTCTGCTCTAAGGGCGGTTAGCTCACTTACGTTAGTACCGGTGAAATCGGCAAATATCAAGGCCTTAGACTCACCCAAGTCTTTGGTGGCTTTGTCTAAGATTTGCTCCTTTTGGTCTTTACTTATAGCCATAAATGCAAAAAGTTGCGTATCCGCAACCTAAAAAGGCTTTCCTCGGTGGGTCTTATTGTTTGCCCACTGTCTGCGGATTACGAGGTTAATAATAGCGAGCCTGCCGGGCCTGTCAACTACTTAAGCTTACTCTCCTTGTGGGGGGTATGCTTGCGATCCCACTTGCAGTACTTCTTGAATTCCACCTTACGCTCAACAGAACGCTTATTCTTGCGGGTGTAGTAGTTCTTGCGTCCACAAACGGTGCACTTAAGAGATATTAGATTTTCGCTGAATTTTGACTTTAGTCCCATATTTCTATTAAACGCTTGGAGCCGACGGCCGGACTCGAACCGGCGACCTACTCCTTACCATGGAGTTGCTCTACCAGCTGAGCTACGTCGGCGTGTGGATAAGTTTCGACTTAAAATGTTGCCTTACTTGTCCGTCGATGTCCCCAGCGCCCATAAAGACTACCACTCCTTCCTCTAATCTATCAAGGGTTTCGGAGATATCACCTACCAACCCTATTTCCTCCCTTCCAGAGGCAATGAGGGCATCCTTGAGTTCTCCGCTAGTTTTGCCTGTGTCATCGTCCCTACCTGCCACCTTATATACAGGCAAGAGAACAATATTGTCGGCGTCATCAAAGGCTCCCACAAATCCATCGAAGAGTTCCGTAAGACGCCTAGCCTGGTGCGGCTGGAAAACGATCGTTAACTTCTCCTCGGGATACTTCTCCTTCAAAGCCTTCAACGTAGCCTTAACCTCGGTTGGATGATGACCGTAGTCAGAGAAGAAGATGAACTCACCCTCGCTGGGCTTAATTGGTTCCATGGGCTCAAGGCGCCTCCAGGCGCCTTTGTACCGCGCAACAGCTTTCTCTGCCCGATCACGACTAACACCTATTAACTCCGCAGCTTTCCACGCAGCCTCAGCGTTTTGCTGATTGAACTCACCAGGAAGTTGAAGCGGCCAAGGAGTCAGATCACCTTCGTTAAAATAGTGGAGCTTAGCCTGCGTTTCCTTACTGATCTGAGCTGTGTATGGATCTTTGGCGTTTAGTACTACATGCGACTCGGCTGGAAGGGCCTTCAGGAAATCCCTGAACCCTTCGACAACGCCCTCTATGTTCTTGTACGTATCGAGATGCTCGGCATCCACGTTCGTAACAACCGCCACCTGGGGCTGATACTGATGGAAAGAGCGGTTAAAGTCATCGGCTTCAATTACCAAATACTTACTCTCCCCTTTCCTGAAGTTTGTTCCATCAAACTCCTCTAGCTTGGTGCCTACAATGACGGTTGGATCCAGGCCCGCCTCTATAAGCATCAATGCCAACAAGCTGGTTGTGGTCGACTTACCATGCGATCCGGTAACTGCCAGCGTGAAGTATTTGCGAGACTGCTCTCCTAGGGCCTCAGCGTAGCTTTGGAGCTTAACGCCTAGGCTTTGCGCCTTATCAAACTCTGGATTGCCCGGACCCACAGCTGCGGTGTAGACGACTTGCTCTACGTCATCTGGAATATTGTCTGGACTAGGGGGGCCCACCTTCACATCGATGCCGTCTTTGACTAACCCATCAATTAAAACAGAACCGCTAATGTCAGACCCTAACACAGAGTGCCCTTGTGCCCTAAACAGACGGGCTAAGGCGCTAGTGCCAATTCCTCCTATGCCGATGAAGTAGATCTTTGCCATATCAACTATCTAGTTTTGAAGTAGTGCTCGAGTGCCTTGTAGTGGGGCGTACCGTCATTGAGCTCAGTATAGTTTTCTGCATTCACCCACTTATATGACGCATGCTCGTGACTCAAATTAACATCTCCTGATATATAGCGGCACAGGAACCCCACCATGTATATATAGTTGCTCTTGTGATTAGGGCTGGGGGGAAACTTATATACCCACGCATGGAAAATCTGCCCCACGTCTATGACTAGCCCTGTCTCCTCCTCCACCTCTCTCTGGAGAGCTCTGGTTATATCAGCCGAATCCAGCTCCTGCTCATTAAGTTTGCCCCCTGGAAAATCCACCCCTATATTGGGATCTTGGAGCACCAAAATATGCCCCTCTTTCTCTATGAAGGCTTTTTGGCCAACGTATAGTAATGGATCGTTTGCCATATGGAGCCGTCCCCGGGACTCGAACCCGGAACCTATACTTTACAAAAGTATTGCTCTGCCAATTGAGCTAGGACGGCACTCTCTAACTACAGATTAAGATAAATGTTTAGGAGAGCCTTTTCAATACAAGTTAACTTCGCTTACATCACTCCTTGATGTATACGAACAGAGTCTCGAAGCCAGGAGTTTTATCAGCTCCTGGGTGGGTGATGACCTTTTCTGTCAGCTTCCAGTCCTGGAAGTGAGAGGTGTTGGTTATAACAAGGGCTCCTTTCCTCAATTCCCTTTGGAGCTTCTCTTCAAGACGGGGCATCAAATCATACCAGAGATAGGTATAGACAATGTCTGCATTGCGCAAATCTATATTGAATATGTCCTGCCTTCGGAACTTGACCTTACGACCCAAGATAATGTTTTTCAACTTGGCAAAGAAAACACGCACCGCACTGTTATCAACAGCGTAAATCTGTAACTGAGGAAGAAGTTTGTTGAGCCTTAACGACAAAGAGCCGTGGGAGCAGCCTAGATCGTATAGAGTCTCTCCATCTGCCTGATACTTTTTGACTACGTCCGCCAGCGCTCTTGTGGCCCGCCTGCTCGTTGGCAGATCATGCCCTCTGAACACCGACTCGAGAGCGAAGATGAGAAAAAACAAAACTCCTGTGAGTGCAAGCAAGGAAACAGCGATTAGGATATAGGCGGCTAGGGTCATAGGTAATACTTAAACAGTAGCTTCACTAGCTCTCCGGCAACGTCTTGAGCCCTACCAGCCGAAGGAAAGTGGTGTAACTCTATGCAGGGCGCATTGTTTAACTCCAAGATCGCGCACGGCTGTTCACGCCAGCTTTTGGATATATCACTAGCAACGAAATCCATGCCCACCAACCTCATATCAAAGAAGGCAGCAATATCTTTAAAAAGCTTTTCGTTGTCAGGATGAACTGAACCAGTGACTTCTACCAAGTCTCCTCCCAGTTTAAGAAATGGATCTTTTTGAAGCTGCACCACCTCTCCCCTCTTAGGTATCGAATCTAGAGTGTAGTTTGCATCAGCCAGCAGCTTTGAAGACACAGAGTCTAGGGTGATCTTGCACAAAGTGTGGTCCTTTTGATCGGGCTCTCCCCTGTCTTCCCTCGCATTCTTGGAGTCTATAAGCTCTTTGACGGTCATCTTTCCATCACCTACCACGTTGGCGGGAACTTGCTTCACCACAGCTACAAAACCGAAATCTACAACTGTGGCTCTGTGGACAAATGTGCTGTCTACAAATCTCTCCACCATAAATGCAGGCGAATAGGTGAGCACATCAGAGATTGCCTCTTTGAGGGCCTTTAAGCTTCTAATGTCCGTTGATACATGTCTTGCCACTGAACCGCTACGCGGCTTCACCACCAACGGGAACCCTAGGTCTTCAGCTCCATATTTCAAAGCTCGTCTCTTCTGCCAAAACCAGAAGGATTTACCCTCAACAACCGGGAATCCTCCCTCCAAGAGGCGCTCCTTGGTCTTTTGCTTGCAATCCACGAGAGAGATGTCCTGCCCGCTCACATGCGCAGCTGTAGGGAGACTGTCGAAGCGAGCCTCTTTTCCGTCTATCTCAGCATAGAAGTGGTTAGTGTATCCAGCCGGACCCCTGGCTGCTTTGAAGCTAACTCCCTCCTTTTCGGCTGCTTTGATGAAACAGACTGAGCGCAGTTCAATTTGGGATCGATCAAAATCCTCTTTCATCTTTATCAAGCCGATAGCTGAAAAGGCGCGTTCTATCCAAACGTCAGCCAAAGCATCCAGCTTTCTGGGCAGCTTTATGTTGGGCAACAACCTGCTCGTTATCTCCTCCAACCAGGTTTGAACGTGATGGCTCCGAGGCAAGAGACACTTAGCACAATACTTCCCGGTGCTAGTCATAACTTGTGGTAAATGAAGCCATTGTCTAGTGCACGGGGAGGGATTCGAACCCCCGTAGGCATAAAGCCGCCAGATTTACAGTCTGGTGCGATTGACCGCTCCGCCACCCGTGCGGTGGACTAAGGTTAGTTTAGTGGAGGAAGCCCATAGCTTCAACCCTATGAACCACTTTCCTTCTTGGATCTAAGTTGTTTACTGATCAGATTGTCTGCCTTCATGACCACAACCTTCATCTTGCGTAGGAATTTGTCCTTAGCCCTCAAGAGCAACTCGTCCAGCTTATCTAGGGGCAAACTGGAGCGCCTAGACCCCCCATTCTCCTCTTCTCCTTTTTCATCCTCCATTCTAGGCAAGGCGGAGGCCATTAAATACACAATAATGGCCAATGAGGTCAAAAGGGTAATTTCTAGAAAGAGGTTTTGCATTTCTTAATTTTACAGAAAACTAAAGCTCTAGGCGATAGAACGCATCCACTTTGATATTCTCACCCGTTTTGGCGATTGTTTCCTTGACTAAGTTTTCTATTGAAGTTTTCTCGTCCTTCACAAATGGTTGTGTCATTAACTCCTCCACATCAGAAGGATTCATGGCCACGATGTGTAGGGCTAGATTATGCACTAACTCTTGAAAGGGATCTGACTTGGCTACGAAATCTGTTTCGCACCCAACCTTGAGCACTACTCCTACACGATTATTGTGGGTATAAGTTTTTACGATCCCCGCCTTTATCTCTCGCTCTGCTTTCTTATCCGCTTTCGCCAAACCCTTCTCTTTGATAATTTCTGCGGCTTTATCGAAATCTTCCCCTGCCTCCTCTAATGCGGTTTTTGCATCCATCACCCCTGCTCCCGTTAGCTCTCTTAATTTTTTTATAACACTGGCATCAGCCATTCTGATATAACTATTTTTCTTTTACGACTTCCTTTGGAGTTACTACTTGTTTTGCTTTTGCAGCTAGGATTACCTCTTTTACTTTGTCCAAAATGAACTCTGCACTCTTAGCATTTCTTTCATTGGCAGCTATCCCATAGTCTACCAGTTTCGGGTTAGCATCGGTGTTAATAATTCCAGCTACGGGGATCCCAAGGCTCTTAGCCTCCTTGGCTGGTGTTACATTGCTGGAGATATCTGCAACAAATACCATCTGGGGCAATTTACCCATGGTCTCCAATCCACCGAAAAATCTACTAAGGGTGGTCAACTCTTTTTCTAAATCAAGTTGTTCTTTCTTAGTGTATTTATCCCAATCACCATTGGCCTTTTCGTCTTTCAACTTTTTGAGCTGATTGATACGCTTTGAAATTGTATCGAAATTGGTAAGAGTACCTCCTAACCACCTCTCCGTTACGTAGGGCAAGCCTAATTCTTTCGCCATCTCTTCAACCATCCCCTTAACGGCTGATGTAATTCCCACTAATAAAACGGTCCCTCCATCTGCGATGGTTGCATCGAGAGCAGCACCAGTCTTTTTCAACCCTTCGAGAGTCTTTTCTAGATCAATGACACTAAAGCCAGATCGGTTAGTCAGGATATATTTGCGCATTCTTGGGTTAGTGCGCGCCTTCGAGCTGCCATAGAAGACTCCCAGATCCATCATTTGTTTGATCATTTCAGTCTCCTCGGGAGTTAGCAAATCACCCTCCGCTTGTGGGGGTGTATTGGTTGTATTTGTTTCCACTACTGTTTTTTCTGTCATA
>CAYMRK010000010.1:0-9437 GCA_964392905.1 uncultured Candidatus Saccharibacteria bacterium
CTCTACGTTCCGGGCGAGGTCTGCGACCACCTTCAGGCTCTTCAATCTTTAAATTAACGCGAGCGTTGTTCTTAACGCCCACGATTTTCAGAAGGGACCTGATTGCTTTTGCTGTGCTACCTTGTCTGCCCACCACTTGTCCCATATCTTTTGAGTTGACGTGTAGGGTTAACAGGACGCCCAATTCATCTACCGTGCGGTCAACGCGAACATCGTCTGGGGTATCCACAATGGATTTCACCACAAACTCCAAAAACTGCTGATCTGTATATTCTGAATTTGCCATTCCTTACTAATCTGTATTCACAGCGACCTTTACGCCTCTTCTTTTGGTTCTACTGTATCTGCTACTGCCTCGCTGTTGCTGACTTCCACCGTTGGTGTAGCCTCTACCGCTTCAGTCCCAGGAGCTTCTGTCTCGGGAGCTGCTGCCTGAGGTGGATTCTTTTCTGCTAGCTTTTCTTTCTTCTTTTTCTTCGCCTTGGTTCTGCCAACGAAACTCTCTACACCAGATGAATCCTTGGCATGCTTAATGACCTTCTCCATGCTTTCAGTTAGCTGAGCACCGTTATCTAACCAGTATTTTAGGCGCTCCTGATTAATTTTCACCTGATTAGTGTGGGGGTTAAACCAACCTAAATCATCTGTAAAAGCACCCTGTAGCTTAGAGCGCTTCTCTTGAACAACAATCCTGAAGGAGTGCTGCCTTTTCTTACCTATCATTCTTAACTTTATGACTAACATATCCTGGGCATAATATGCATCTTCTACCTCTACGTCAACTTCAAAGATACTAGCTTGCTAGTGCCATCCTTGGACATAGTGACACCGTAAAGCACCTCTGCAGCCTCCATGGTTGCACGGTTATGGGTCACAATTACAAATTGTGTGTGCTTAGAAAACTCTTTTACAATATCACCAAAACGCCTGGCGTTTCTCTCATCCAAAGCTGCATCTACCTCATCTAGGAAAAGAAATGGCGGAGAACTTACGGAGATCAAAGCGAAAAGGGCCGCGATGGAAACCAATGCTCTCTCTCCACCAGAGAGTACGTCCAAACCCTTTATGCGTTTCTTGGGTAACGTAACGTCTACCAATATTCCAGGAATCTTTGACTCTTCCGATCCACCATTGATCTCAACTTCTTCTGTAGTTTTGGACTTCACCATCTTCTCTAATTTCATCGAACCAGATCCTCCCCCAAAAACAATTTTGATGAGTTTCAAAAATTCTTCGTTGATTTTACCCATTGCCGCTGCAAAGTCATCGTGAATTTTCTGATCCAACTCTTGAATAAGTTTTTCTAAATCTTTGCTCGCCTTTTGCAAATCTGATACTTGCCCGCTGAGAAATTCGAATCTCTCTTCGGTATCTTTGGCTTCTTTGACAATACTCTCGTCAATTTCTCCGATACTAGCTAACTGAGAACGCAGCTTGATCATGCGCTCCCTGATATCGCCCCCATCATTGATAATCGTTCCGTTGTCCGCAGCTCTCAAAGAGTCGGGACTCCTACCAATTTGCTTTAACTCCTCTAGTAAGCCTTCTAATTTTGTCTCTAGTCTTTCTTTCCGAATCAATAACTCACCCATTTGGTGCTCCAGTGTATTAACCTTTTTTTGTTGTGCATCTAGGAACTCATAACTCTCTGAGAATTTCTTATTAAATCCCTCCAATCCTTCTCTCAGAGAAGTCTCTTTTTGTTTTATGGCGTTTATCGCCTGATCCATGTCTTGCAGCTTATCAACCAAGATTTTCTTTTCCTTATCCAGATCACCCACATTTTGTTCACGAGAGACTCCGGTACTTGTCTCTATTATTTGCACTACCTTTTTAAGGGATGCTTTTATGGTATCCAGATTATCCTCGGTGACCATTTTCTGGGCAATTTTCCTGATCTCTTCAAGGGCACTTTTCATCTTTTGTGGATCAAAGTCCCCCCTTTCTTTAGAAAGTTCTAGGCGCGCCTCTGCTCTTCCCAACTCAATTTGCAGATCGGCTCTCATACCCTGTAGCTTGAGTTCTTCTTTGCGTAGTTCTTCTAGCTCCTTAGCGGCTTTAGGCTCCCCTTCCTTGATAGCTACTAAATTACTCCTTAAAACCTCTAATTTTGCCTTTTCGTCTTTAAGAGAGCTCTCTACTTCTTTTGTTTCTTTAGTGGTGCTGTGTAAATCTTTCTCAAGCACGTGTAGCTGCACTCCGAAGAATTGATTCTCCAGGGTTTTTAGCTCGCCTTCTGCCTCCTCCCTGCCCTCGTACCTGGAAACCTGACGACGCAGCAGTTTGAGATGGGGTTTTAACTCTTCGATTAATGCTTTTGCTTTATCTAAGTTGGAACTCGTGTTCTTCAGTTTTCTTAGTGACTCTCCTTTTTTCAACTGATACTCCTTCAAGCCTAATATCTCTTCTATCATCTCTCTGCGGTCTTGAGGTGTGGCCTTAATAAACATGTCGCTCTCTCCCTGGGATATGATAGTGAGACCGCGCGCTCCCAGCTTGGACTTAGCGAAAAACTCTATAACGTCCTTCAAGCGCACTTCTGCCTTGTTTAGAGTAAAGGCAGATGTACCTTCACGAGTTACCTTTCTTGAGATTGCTAAATCTTTATATTCTACAGGCAACCTCCCGGAAGAATTATCAAAATACAAAGTAGCCTGAGCCATTCCAGCTCGCGGTTTTTCCTTAGTGCCAGCGAAAATCAAATCTTCTCCTTTACCACCACGTAAATTACGCGCGTCACGTTCACCCAAAAGCCACCTGACGCTGTCGGTTACATTGCTTTTCCCAGAACCATTGGGTCCAACTATGGCCGTAACTCGATGGGCTAGATCTAGGGTTGTTTTATCAGCAAAGGATTTAAATCCCTGAAGCTCTAATCGTTGCAGTAACATACGCGTAACTACCAGATTGTATCACAAACTTTCTCGGCATCGTGTGCGCTCATTACAACCCTAACAGATATATCCAGAGCACGGCCAGTTATTACTAGTGCAATCAGACGGACAACAAATCTGAGACATCTTTGCGCAAGTTGTAGAGGTCCAACCTGTTGGAGGAGGGTCCGTGCCACCTCCACTACCTCCACCACCACTTACATTGCAGTTACCATCGGCAATTGTGACTCCGCTTGGAGGGTTAGCTTGGAAAGCAGTCCACTGAGCCTCTGGCTCTCTAGTCGGTACTATAATGTCCAAGCCTACTGCTGCATTATTGGTGACTAATTTACACACCGAATAAATTGGATATCTAAATCCGACCCCCAGTGGATGTCTATTAGGTACTTTGGTGTAGTAAACATCATATTCCAGGTAGGACCAGGTTTGATTACCCACGATACCATCAACCGTCAGGTTTCTTAATGATTGATAGGTAGAGACTGCGTTCGCAGTCCCAGACCCATAGACACCATCTTCTGTGAGCGTACTGATGTTAAATCCCGAGAGGACTTCGTCCAACCAGTTGAGGTCTTTTTGTATATCTAGAGTATACGAATAGCTGTAGCTGCTGGTTTTCTGTATGGGGAAACCTGCATGCGAGTGGGCCGGCGGGCCACCAGCCGCCCGTACTCCATCTGTATATGCAGATGCGAGTACTATTATTAATGCCACAAACACGATGCTAATCACTATCGCGATATTTCTTCCGCTCAATATATTTGATAGGGGCTTATTCATCATGGAAATATTATTTCATAATAGTATCAAAATCTTCCGGATAACGAGCAATGGCGTAGTACCAAGTATTGTCTATTTTCGCGAAAAACAGGTGTTCTCCGTGCTCAATTTCAGAAATTTTCCACACATCTAGCCACATATATCCATCTGCAAAGAAACCTGGGGTATTAATGCTTTTTACTATGTTCTCTGGGTTAACATGATAAATTGACGTGGCTTTTTTTAGGTCCTGTCCCTTCAAACCAAATGCCTGCACTACTCTACTATCCCTATTGCCGAAATTCAGTTCCGTTAACAATACTTGTTGCTCTGGGGTTGGCACTTCACCAACTTTTAATATGGGCTTAGGTTCACTCTTGCTAAGGCCAAGAAATTGAAGATCCACTTTTTGAGCTTCGTTGATTAATATATCCCTTTGAAATGTCTCTCCTGTCTTAAGGTTGAACGTCAGGCTATGTCTCCCGGCTTCCAAAGGCGGGTACAATCGCAGAGGAATAAACCAGTTGTCACTAGTAATCTCCTGCTCAGATCCATCTGGAGATTTCAGAAACAATGTTGCATTCTCGGCGCTAATGTTGATATTCCCCTCTGCCCCGACAAGTGCATACGTGCCGGTCTCATCAAACAAGCGATACCTTTCATAAATCAGCCTTTCTCCTTGTTGGAAACCCCCTCCAGAATATTCGATATTTAATCCTTCACTGTCGCGCAAAACCATCTGAGGATTCTCTGCTATTAATCCATCGTCAGTCATTAAACCTCCCCTGCTGAACAGATAAAACCCTGCCGTGAATACTAATACTGTACCTATAAATGCGACGATGCCGTAAATTAATTTTCTAACCTCAATCATTAGACCTCAACGCCTCAACTTCTTCCCTTAAGTCATTGATTTCTTCTTGTTGTTCTTGAAGTGCTGCGATCAACGGCACTGTGAGTTTGGCATAGTCTACAGACTTAAGACCAGTGAGAGAATCTGTCACCACAAACTCGGGGAATATCTTTTCTACTTCTTGTGCAATTAATCCCACGTCTTGCATGTTGGATTCCTTCCATGCAAATCGCACCCCATTGAGGCGCATGATATCACTCAGGCCTCCCCTAAGAGGAGTAATGTCTGTTTTGAGTGTCAAATCTGAGCTGTAATAAAATCCGGTAGCCTGGACATCTCCACTCACCGTCAGCTTATAACCAGCTGATGTGGTTCCTATGCCAATATTAGCTCCTGTTCCATACAGATACGCCGCTGTATTGCTGCCTAGCTGTAATGCACCAACGGCACTATTTTGCACTCCCCTGATGTTCGCCGTATTGGCTACGTTGGCATCATAAATACACGCGTCATCTCCTCCGCAAAAATAAGATTGGTTGTTGGCATTAGCATATATCTTCCCCGTTGAACGGATATCACCAGCTACATCAAGTTTGTATGAAGGCGTTGTGTCTCCTATGCCAACGTTATTACTTGAATCCGTAGCTATAGCACCACTGCCAGTAGGAGGATTGGCACTTGGGCCATTCCAGGCTTGGACCATAGTGATGGTTACTCCGATCACCAACGCTAACACCAAAAGCGAGATTATCCTTTCTCTTTGCATCAAGTTAAATTATATCAGGAAAACAGATTGATTTGTGGATAGTCTCCTACTTTTTAAGAGATTGGAGAAACTTTTCCGCTGCGTCTAACTCTGCCTCCTGCTTTGAAGAACCTGTACCCTCGGCTTTCAATGTTTCTTCGAAATAAAGTCCTACCTTGAAACGTCTATTGTGAGCAGGACCACTTTCGTCTAGCACTTCATATCTTGGAGTAATCTTAAATTCAGCTTGGGAACGTTCCTGTACTAGGCTCTTTGAGTCCTTTCCCCCGTTTCTAGCTACCTCATTGAGCTTTGAGATAATAAAGTGCTCGATAAACCTTTTGGCCTTATCGTATCCTTGATCCATATAGATAGCTCCGATGACTGCTTCCACGGCATTGGCAGAAATAGTTTCCCTGCCCTTCCCCTTGGAGTCCTTAGTCTCCCCACGAGATAGGAGAAGTTCTTTGTCTAACCCAAGTTTGGTAGCTACCTCATAAAGTGATTTTGAGTTAACCAAAGCTGCACGCAATACCGTCAACTTTCCCTCCTCCCTCTTGGGAAACTGTCTAAATAGTTCTTCTGTTATAACTAATTCCAGAACTGCATCTCCTAAGAATTCTAGACGTTCATTATTTCCATTGGGCCAATGTGGATTCTCATTGAGATAGCTACGATGAGTAAGAGCCTCCTCTAAAAGGCTCTTGTCTTTGAATTTCACTCCGATCTCTTTTTGTATTTTTTCTAATTCCATCATTCTTTCCCTGTCCTACTAGTCTCGGGATTACGATCTGGTTCTCCCAATTCTCGATACACTGTCCCCATAACACCATTAATAAATTTCCCGGAGTTGTGTCCACCGAATGTTTTGGCTAATTCTATTGCTTCATTAATAGCTACTCTAGGTGGCACCTCTTTCCTATTGGCGTGTAACAGTTCATATAATCCGATGCGCAGTGCGTTGCGATCAATAATAGGCAGCTTGTCTATGGGCCATTGTGGTGCAGATGCTTCAATGATCTGATCAAGCTCTGCGATCTTTTCCACTACACCCGTCGCCAATGACACCACAAATTCTCTTTCAGCAAATCCGGGAGCAAATTCTTCTAAGTTTCGTTGGACAACATCTTCTATCTTCTCTCTACGATTATAAAAATCCCACTCATATAGAGATTGGATCACCACTCCTCTTCCCAGCTGTCTGGTCGCCATGTTTTAGGTACAAACGTCTACTTTATGCTTTGGCTTTTGCCTTGGCGTATTCTCCGCAGTTCTTGCAAACTCGATGAGATAGCACTGGAGCAGAACACTTGGCGCAAACCATAAGATTCACTGATTTTAGCCCCTGCTGAGAACGACGCCTCTTGGCTTTGGATTTACTGTGTCGCTTTTTCGGTACGGACATATTTTAGTTACGCTTTGGCTTTAACTTAGGATACCCCGTCAGATATGTCAATCGATGAACCTCTGTAATGCCGTACCTACGCAGGGCCCTAAAGTGGGCTTTGGTTCCGTAGCCCTTATGAATAGCAAATTCGTATTGAGGGTATCTCTCCGCCAACTTTTGCATATATTTATCTCTAGTCACTTTGGCCACAATGGATGCCAGTTTAATAGCCACGATCCTTTGGTCTCCCCGAATTATCGTGCTCGCCCTAACACTCTGATGATCCCGAGCGCCTAGATATAGGCCACCATCGATCAAGATTTTAAACCTCTCTAAACGCTTTCCCACTAAAGAAGCTATTCTCTCTGCCGCACCACTGGCGGCAATATTGGCACTCATGGTTATATTGTGTTTGTCTATATTCTTTTGATATACCCTGGAGGTAGCGTAGAACACTCCCTTTGCCCCCTTTATATATCTATACCAAAGCTCTCTCTGCGCGGACGAGAGTTGCTTTGAGTCTTTAAGTGGAGGTAGACCCTTTATGTGGTACTTGAAGCCTGCGGGGATGGCTACAGCTGCTACCACAACGGGGCCGGCTAAGGCGCCTCTTCCCGCTTCATCTATGCCAATGACGTGCATTTTTGCTCATTTAAAGTTTATGTTGGAGCAAGTATAATGACAACGAATCTCATGGATAAGTTTGTCCACCTACATACCCACAGCCATTATTCCCTCCTTGATGGCCTCTCTAAAATTGACCAGTTAGTAGATAGGGCCAAAGAGCTCGAAATGAACGCCCTGGCCATTACAGACCATGGCAACCTCTACGGCGCAGTTGAGTTCTTCAAAAAGGCCAAGAAGGCTAACCTCAAACCCATCATTGGCCTTGAAGCTTACGTAGCGGCTCGTTCTCGGCTTGATAGGGAAGCTGGTATCGACTCTACCAGATACCACTTAACCCTTTTGGTAAAGAACGAAACTGGCTACAAGAACCTGGTACAGCTTGTAACCAAGTCGCACCTTGAGGGCTTCTACTACAAACCCCGCATCGATCGTGAACTGCTCGAGAAACACCACGAAGGTTTAGTCTGCCTCTCCGGCTGTTTCACTAGCGAACTCTCTCGAGCTATCGAAAAGGGAGATATGAAAAAGGCTCGTGAGGTAGCGAGCTTTTACAAAAAGCTGTTTGGGGATGACTACTACATCGAGATCCAACCTGAGTCTCCTCAGTTGATAGAGGCCCAAATCGCTCTAGCCAAAGAGATGGAGATCCCGATTGTAGCCACCCAAGACTCCCACTACATATCTCCCGAAGACTCACCCATCCACGAAGTACTGCTTGCGATCCAGACTGGCAACAAGCTGGACGATGAGGACCGCTTCACTTTTGAAGGCAGTGATGCTTCATTTAGATCCCCCAAGGAGATGGCAGAAGCCTTAAAGAAAGTTGGAGTTAAAGAGCCTCAAATCAAAGAGGCTATGGGCAACACTCTGGAGATAGCCAAGGGGTGCGACTTTGAGTTTGAGCTTGGGAAAACCCACCTGCCAAGGTTTGGCCTCCCCGAAGGAGAAAAAGACAGCTTCTCATATCTCAAAAAGCTAGTTGATAAAGGTATCAAGAGACGCCTGGGCGAAGAGACCAAAGAAGTGCGTGAACGAGCTGACCATGAACTCGCCATTATTGAAAAGACCGGCTTTGCCGACTACTTCCTAATCGTTCAAGACATGGTTAACTGGGCCAAAGACCGAGGGATTGTGGTAGGCCCTGGGAGAGGCTCAGCGGCAGGCAGTATAGTCTCATATCTTTTAAACATAACGGATGTAAATCCGCTCAAATACGACCTGCTCTTCGAGCGCTTCCTAAACCCGGAACGTAACGAACCGCCTGATATCGACCTCGATTTCGCAGACCACAGACGCGATGAGGTTATAGGATACCTCAGAGAAACCTATGGAGACGACCATGTAGCCCAGATCATAACTTTTGGAACTATGGCCGCCCGCCAGGCAATCAGAGATGCCGGTCGAGCTATGGGCCTCCCCTACTCCTTCTGCGATCGCATTGCCAAGCTCATCCCCTTCAATCCCAACCAGGGCCGACCGAAGAATGAGATCCAAACGTACCTAGAGCAAGTCCCTGAACTTGCAACCTTGTACAACCAGGACCCCCAAGCCAAAGCGCTCCTCGATACCGCCTCCCGCCTGGAGGGTGTTGCTCGCCACGCATCAGTCCACGCCTGCGGGACGGTGGTAACGGAGGCGCCAATTACCGAATACCTGCCTTTGCAACGAGCCCCTCAAGATGACGACACTATCATCACCCAGCTTGAGATGTGGAGCATTCTCGACATGGGTCTTTTGAAGATTGATATCTTAGGGCTCAGAAACCTCTCTATCATGGAAGACACGATACGACTGATCAAAGAACTCGAGGGTGAGGAGGTGCGCATTGCCGATATCCCGCTGGATGACGAAAAGACCTATGAGTTCCTTAAAAGCGGCGAGACGGTGGGCATCTTCCAGTATGAGTCATCGGGCATGCGCCGCTACATGAAGGAGATCAAGCCTAGTGAGTTTGAGGACTTAATTGCGCTAGTGGCCCTGTACCGCCCAGGCCCTATGGACCTTATCCCTTCGTATATAAAACGTAAATTTGGTAAGGAAAAAGTTGCCTACATCCACCCCGCTTTGGAGCCTATTCTCAAAAACACCTACGGTATCGGCATATACCAGGAGCAGATGATGAGAATTGCCACAGACCTTGCCGGATACACCCTCCCGGAGGCAGACACGCTG
>CAYMRK010000011.1:0-5277 GCA_964392905.1 uncultured Candidatus Saccharibacteria bacterium
AAATCCTGCGGATTTTGTCCGAAATACATTCGAACTTCGTCCAATACACACCGCCGGTTAAACGACCAGGTTTATAACCTTATCTTTAATATAGATTGTTTTCTTAACCCCCTTACCCTCAAGACTCGAGACGACCCTCGGCTCATTTAACGCTATTTCCTCTGCCTCCTTTTTGCTGAGACCCCTCTCTGTCTCAACTGCTCCTCTTAGCTTCCCATTTACCTGCAGAATCAGCTTGACCGTGCCACCGCCTAGCTTTGCATCTTCATATTGGGGCCATACTTGAGTGTGTATTGAATATGGGTTCCCTAGCTTTTCCCACAACTCTTCTGAGATGAAGGGTGCAAAGGGTGCAAGCATAAGCAGGAAAGCCTCTAGGTCCTTACGACCAGTTACACCCTCTTCTTCGAACCTGCGAAGAGAAACCATCAATTCGGATATTGCTGTGTTGTACTTAAGGTTTTCTATATCCTCCCCTACCTTCTTGATAACAGGGTGCATCCACCTGGAAAGAGGCTGCTTATCACTGACCTCGACGCCATCGTAGTGATCCCACAGACGATTTAGAAAGCGGACTATGCCCATGATCCCTGAATCTCTCCAATCCCCTCCTTCCTGATACGGCCCCAAGAACATTAAATACATTCGCAGGGTGTCTGCTCCAAAATCGTCCATATACTTATCAGGCACCACCACGTTACCCCTAGATTTGCTCATTTTGGAGCCCTCCTTGATCAAAAGCCCATGACTGCGCAAGACACTAAAAGGCTCCTCAAAATCTACCAAGCCCATTTTTTTGAATGCCATCGTTAAGAAGCGGGAATAGAGGAGGTGCAACACGGCGTGCTCAGCGCCACCTATATACATATCAACCGGCAGCCACTTTTTGGTCAGGCTTTTGTCAAAAGCCGCTTTCTTGTTATCTGGAGACAAGTACCGCAAAAAGTACCATGCGGAGTCTAGAAATGTATCTGAAACGTCCGTTTCTCTAATAGCTGGCCCCTTACATTTTGGGCATTTGGTTTTGTAGAAGCTTGGTATGGATGCCAGCGGTCCTTTGCTGCTACCTTTGGGCCTAAAGTTTTTAACCTTAGGTAGCAGTACTGGTAGGTCTTTTTCTGGAACACTCTGCCAACCGCACTTTTCGCAGTGCACCATGGGGATAGGAGGACCCCAATAGCGCTGACGAGAGATAAGCCAGTCTCGTAAGTGGTAGTGTGTTATCCTCTTGCCACCAATCTTTTTAGCAATCGTCTCGGAGTCTACGAGCTTGGCTTTCACTACAGGTAACTTGTACTTTTTAGCAAACTCCTTGTCCCGCTCATCATAGGCAGGTACCGCCATAATAGCGCCTGTGCCGTATGACATTATTACGTAATCCGATATCCATATTGGTATCTCCTTGCTGGTAGCCGGGTTTATCACCCTAACGCCTTTCAGCTCCACACCTGTTTTTGCTCTTCCTTCAGCTATACGGTCGTTTTCTGTCTTTGATTTGGCTTTTTTGATGTAGTTGTTAACCGCAGTGACATTCTTAATTCGATCCGAAAGAAGCTCGATTAAAGGATGCTCGGGAGCTAAGACCATATAGGTTGCCCCTAGAACCGTATCGGGTCTGGTCGTAAATACTTCAATCTGTGCCTTTGAATCCACCACCGGGAACTTAAGCATCCACCCCTCACTTTCCCCTATCCAATTCCTTTGAGCCGTCTTTATGTGCTCGGGCCAATCTATCTTGTCTAGATTAGAGAGTAGCTTTTTGGTGTATTTTGTAATTTTGAAGAACCACTGTTCCAGCTCCTTCTTGGTTACCTCATTTTTACACCGCTCACAAAGCCCTCCTTCAACCTGTTCATCAGCCAAGACCGTCTTACAAGATGGACACCAATTAACGCTTGCTCTCTTGCGGTAAGCTAGCCCCTCCTTCCACATCTGGATAAATATCCACTGAGTCCATTTGTAATACTCTGGGTCGTAAGTCTCCAAGCTCTCCTCCCAAGAAAACCCATTGCCAATCCGCTTTAGTTGCTTATAGAAACGCTCCTGCGATACCTTGGCTTGTTCGGCAGGGTGCTTACCAACCTTGATGGCGTAGTTCTCTGAGTGAATACCAAAACCGTCTAAGCCTATTGGCTCGAATACATCATGGCCCTGCATTCTTTTGAGACGTCCATAGACATCACTGCCGATAAAAGCATAGACATTGCCCACATGAAGCCCCTCTGCCGAAGGGTATGGAAACATCATTAAGTTATAGAAGGGTCTCTTGGCCTTCTTAAAGTCAGGCTCGTACGTTCGGTTCTCAAGCCATCTCTTGCCCCACTTCTTTTCAATTTTGGCAAAGGGATACATATGCTTAGCTTAAAACTAAAGTCTTAAAACTCAAAAAGCTAGGATGCGCCGCGCATTCGCTGTGGTCCTCTCCTCCACCTCGCTTACATCCAAGCCCAGAATCTCGGCTAGCTTCTCTGCGGTGTGTTGGATAAAGCTGGGTTCGTTTCGCTTGCCTCTATGGGGGCTTGGAGCAACGTAGGGCGCGTCTGTCTCTAGAACTATCCTCTCTATCCCTATGTATCTAATAACCTCATCGTAGTCCCTGGTGAATGTAATCACTCCTCCAAATGAAAAAGAGAACCCCAGCCCCAGCAGAGCCTTTGCGTCATCCCTAGAGCCGGCAAAGAAATGGTTAATGCCGGGTCTATCTCTCAAGAGCAGGTTCCTGTTCTTCTCGAGCAGCGCTATCAAATCACCAAAGGCTTCACGACAGTGGATCATGAGAGGTTTTTTAAGTTCGTTAGCTAGGGCAATTTGCGCCTCGAAAGCTTCGAACTGTTTCTCTTTTGTGTTTTCGTCTAGGCGGTAATAATCTAGACCGCACTCACCAATAGCTACTACCTTCTTGTTGCTCCCTATCTCCTTGTAGAAATCGTAGTCGAACTCCTCTCCCTTGCTTGTGAAAGCTCTAGCAGCCTCTCCCCCACCCAACTCTTTAACATCATGGAAAGATTTGGTGGTGTGGATAGGATGCAGGCCAACAGTAGCGTAAACGCCTTCATCATATCCCTCAGCAGTTACCGTAGCGCCCCAAGAGGTGTCCTTCTGGGTGCCTACATTAACTAGCCAGATATCTTCCTTGAGGGCTCGCTCAATAGCTTTGTCTCCTTCTTCTCCATAGGCAGCAAACTGGACATGGGTATGGACGTCTACTAGTTTGGGCATTATTTGTTTAGTCTAGGGAAAAGGTTCTCTATCTTCTTGACCCCCTTAATTATCCCACCTTCTATTTCTATGGAGCTTTTAATAGCTTTGCCTGCCTTTGGTATCACAGGTGACACCAAGTCTGCTAAAGTAGCCAAGAGATAGAGGGCATTGAATATAACTTGTGGGTCTTTACTCTCCCAGGGCTTGTGATCATTTACATATCGGTCTCCAAAGCTGATCAGTTCCCACACAATAGCCACAGCTTCGTGGAGCCTAAATCGCTCAGCAGCACCGGCGGCGCTTTGAATAGCCTCTTCTATCTTCCGCTTTATTTCGCTCGATGCCTCCAATCCCTCAAAAGACTCCACGCTTTCGGCTAAAGTAGAAACCCTGGAGGCGTAGTTGCCGATACCGTTAGCCAGATCGGCATTGTACCGCTCCTCAAACCTAGTAATACTGAAATCACCGTCTTCACTGGAGGGGATGTCTCGCAAGAGATAATACCTAAGGGCATCGCTGCCGTACTTACTGGACAGCTCTACTGGATCAATGACATTCCCAAGAGTTTTGGACATCTTCTCTCCCTCAGAGGTTATAAATCCGTGCACGAAAATTCTCTTTGGTAGTTCCAGACCAGCAGATAACAACATTCCAGGCCAAATAGCAGCATGGAAACGCAGGATGTCTTTGCCTATTACATGCACATCCGCAGGCCACCACTCCTTAAATCTATTCTCATCTCTACCGTATCCTATCGCAGAGATGTAGTTGGAAAGCGCATCGCACCATACGTACATAGTCTGGTCAGGATGACCGGGCACTGGAATACCCCACTCTAGTTTGTCCCTGGAGCGCGAAAAGCTTATATCCTCCAACCCCTCTGATATTAAAGACAAAACCTCATTGCGCCTTCCCTCAGGCTCAATAACCATCTCGCCAGACTCGATAGCTTGTTTAATCTGATCACCGTACTTGGAAAGCTTGAAGAAGAGGTTCTTTTCTTTGAGCAACTCGGGGGGCTTCCCGTGGTGTGGGCAGAGCCCATCAACTAAATCTCTTTCTGTAACAAAAGCCTCGCAACCCACGCAGTACAGCCCTTCGTATTCTTTCTCGTAAATATCCCCGACTTGCTCAATCTTTTGCCACAAAGCCTCTGCCCCTGGCCAGTGCTTTTGCTTGTCTGAGGTCCTAATGAATTCGTCCCAGGATAAATCGAGAGGCTCCCTTAAGTCCTTGAACCGCAAGGCCACTTCGTCTACAAATGCCGCTGTCTCTTTACCAGCTTCTCTGGCGGCCTGCGTTATTTTTGAGCCATGCTCGTCTGTGCCTGTTAAGAAAAAGGTTGAATTACCTCTGAGTCTGTTCCATCGCGCCATTGAGTCAGCGGCTACAGTAGTATAAGCGTGCCCAATGTGAGGAGCGCCGTTGACGTAGTATATCGGGGTTGTAACGTAGAACTTCATGGTTAAAGCTTTGATGAGCCTATCCTACAAGATTCTCGGCTAAACAGCGAGTTTTCTGTCTTTGCGCTTAGACTTAATGCTCATCCACTCCTCTGCCATCTCCTGCAAGAAAACTGCTGTCGGAACCGCGAGAAGCACCCCTACTAATCCTGCAATTTGGGCTCCGCCTAGTATGGAAACCAAAATCATAACCGGATGAACTCCTGTCTGGCGCCTCATCACCAGGGGCACCAATACGTTATTCTCGAGCTGCTGGATGCCTAAGAACAACAGCAGGGTGTAAAAGCCCAAGTTGAGAGAAGTCGTTAGTCCGACCAAAACTGCTAAGGCACCTGCAAAGATCGGACCCACAATGGGTATTAGCTCAAGTAGACCCGCGAAGAGCCCTAGGACTAGAGCATACTTAACGCCTAGCAGGCTAAGACCCACGAAGGCCATAGTGCCCACAACAAGACTCAGGAAAAGTTGCGCTTGAAACCATTTAGCTATCCTCTTTTTGGTGCGGACGTAGAGCTCAAGCACTCTTTTCTCTAAAGCTTCGGGAAACACAGCTACCAAAAACTTGCTAACCCCGTCGCGACTCACTGTGAGGTAGAATGAGAGCACAATGACT
>CAYMRK010000011.1:5287-8681 GCA_964392905.1 uncultured Candidatus Saccharibacteria bacterium
ACGAAAGCCACACCACCTGCTAGGTTGCCTAATAACTCAATCAGGGGGACTCCGCCTGAAAGCAGGGCTTCAGTAAACTGCTGGAGGTCGGTGTCCAAGAAAAAGTTGCTGTTGGTGGTGGGAATTATAAACCCTAAGTTAGACTCTAAGATGCCGCTCAAATTTTTAATGAGGTTGTTAAGCTCTAGAATTGCTATAGGGATGACAGCGTAAAATAAGAAGCCTAAGGCTACGAAGGCTACGAGATAGATAAGAATAGTGCCTAGAATCCTTGGTACCCGGTGCCTCTCTAGAGCATCTACCGGAGTATCAAATACTGTGGATATCAAAAGGGCCAGTAGGAGCATGGCCACCGTCTCTCGCATAAGGAACAAAGCCAAGCCAAAACCAACCATTAAAAGGACCCTCCAAAGGCTTACCCACGAAACTTCTATGTTCTGCTGGGCCATCGCCCTAATTCTAATCTATTTTCAAAGCAGCCCGCAATGTAGCGTTCTCCTCGTGGGGACCTATCATGGCTAGATTGAGGCCGTTATCTTTAAATATCTCCTTGGCCACTGTCTGTACGTCAGAGGCCGTGACAGCTCTGATCTTCTTAACCAGAGCATCTGGCTTAATAAGCTCTTTGTCGAGTAGCTCTTGCTCTCCATAGAAAAAGGCCAGTTGATCAGACGTTTCCAAGCCCAGCATAAGCTTCCCTATCATATAATCCTTGACCTTTTTCAGCTCTTGTTCGCTCAGTGGTTCATCTCTAAGGCGCTTGAACTCCCCCACAATAGCTTTCACTGCTTCAACCACTTTGTTGTTACTAACACCAGCTCTTGCGAGGAGGTAGCCGTGATCTGTATAGAGATCGGCCCCGGCGCTAACGTAGTAAGCCAATCCCATCTGTTCACGTACTCTGTGAAAGAGCCTGGAGCTCATTCCTCCGCCGAGGGCTGTAGCCAATACATCTAGAGCAAAACGCTTGTCATCGAAACGATCGTAAGCCCTGACTGCAACCACTAGGTGAGTCTGGTCCAATGCCTTTTGCTCAATATCCATTTGTGGCTCGCTTTGGCTCTCCTTAACCGGTAGCTTATCCTTCTTGGGCGTGTTCTCCATAGCAGAAAAAATGTCCTTGACCTTATCTAGGGCTTCGTCTTTATCTACTGCTCCCGATATCACAACCGTAGTAGCACTTGATACGTAATGGTCTTTACGATATTGAATGAAATCTTCCCTGGAGAGGCTGGCAATATTCTCCTTGGGGCCAAGGATGGTCATGCCTGCTGGTTGATCTCCGTAAAGAAGCGTAATTACGTTGTCCATCACCTTACGCATAGGCGTATCTGCAGTCAGGTTGATCTCCTCGGTGACTGGGCCTCTTTCCTTCTCTATCTCAGCAGAATCGAATATCTGATTGAGGTAAATATCGGACACTACATCCAGCGCTTTATCAAAGTGTGTTTTATCCACCTTGGCGTAGTAACCGGTGTATTCGTGGCCGGTAAAGGCATTGTATGAGGCTCCTATGCCATCCAACTCAGTGCTAATCTGGAGCGCGGTCGGTCGCTTCTTGGTGCCCTTAAAGCACATATGCTCGAGGAAGTGTGATATGCCGTTAATGCTTGTATCTTCGTATTTAGAGCCGGCCTCAACTAAAACCAAGACGGTCACCGCCGGGTTGTCCTTCTGGGGAGACACGACCACTCTCAGGCCGTTCTCCAAAACGGTTTTGTAGAATTCCATCATGGTGCTTATAGGGACAGCTTCTCTCCTAGATATGCAGGCAACTCTTCTATGGCAACTCTCTCCTGCTTCATGGTGTCTCGATCCCGGATGGTTACTTTCTTGTCGTCTAGAGACTCAAAATCAACTGTTATGCAGTAGGGCGTGCCAATCTCGTCCTGCCTACGGTATCGCTTACCGATACTTTGGGTAACATCATAGTCTATACTCCAGCTGGTCTGCAATCTGTCTCTAACTTGGCCTGCAATTCTTGTTAACTCCGGCTTGTCTGACAGTGGCAGGATAGCAGCCTTATAGGGAGCAATTTCCTTGGGAAGCCTGAGGACTACTCGAGTTTCTTCTTTGCCCTTAGCGCTTGGGGCTTTACTTTCTGAATAGGAAGAAGCGAGTACTGCCAACATAGTGCGCTCTACCCCAAAGGAAGGCTCTATAACGTGAGGTGTAGTTTCCTTGCCAGTCTTGGGATCCTTGTATGCCAGTGATTTGCCTGAGTGTTTCTGGTGCGCTTTTAGATCGTAGTCTGTTCTATAGGCAAGCCCATAGAGCTCCTTCTGCCCAAAGGGATAGTTGAACTCGATATCAACCGTACGCTCGCTGTAGTGAGCTCTCTCTTTAGCCGGGACATCTACTTCTTCGACTCTCTTGCTGTCTATCCCAACCAACTTGTTCCAGCGCCTAATTTCCTTGAGCCAGGCATCAAAGTGCTTTTCCCATTCCTTGCGAGCCTTAGGAGGAGCAATAAAGTATTCGATTTCCATCTGTTCGAACTCCCTTAGGCGGAATATGAAATTACCCGGTGTTATTTCATTGCGAAAAGCTTTTCCGATTTGAGCTATACCAAAAGGCAGTTTGGCTCTGGTGCTGCGTTGGATTTCGTTGAAATCTACAAACATTGCCTGAGCGGTTTCTGGTCTCAGATACACGGTATTATCCTTATCTTCAACCGGACCCAGGTTGGTTTTAAACATGGTATTGAATTGAGTCGGCTTAGTGAACTTACTGGCTCCACAGTGGGAACACTTGTCGCCCTGTAGCTCGTCTGCACGATAACGCGTATGACACTCTTTGCACTCCACGAGAGTGTCACTGAAGTTCTTTAAGTGCCCTGAGGCCTCCCACACTAAGGTGCTCATAATCACATTGGCATCCATACCAAAGATGTCCGACCGCTCCTGAACAAATGTCTTCCACCAGAGGTTTTTGATATTTCGCTTTAGCTCTATTCCTAAGGGCCCCAGATCATATGAATTAGCTAGACCACCATATATCTCGGAACCAGGGAAGACGAAGCCGCGTGAACGCGCCAACGCTACTAGCTTTTCCATCAATTCGCTGTCTGTATCGCTTTTATCCATCTACTCTACTGTATAACTCTTCCTTGATTTGGGCCAACCGTAGGATCGTCTGGGAGCCTGGTTGTAAGGCTACTATCTGTACTTGATAAGCTGGTGTGAGTGAAAGCATCTTCACCAGATATGCTAGTGATGCTCAAGAGCGGACTAAAGTCCCCTAGGCGGTTTATGTTAGGCATGTGGCTTACTTGGAAAATTGCCTCTGGGGCATCGCCTAGGTGACCCGCAGTGGCAGAGATGTCTCCTATAAGCCAAGTCACTTCTCGGGTGCTGGAATTAAACTGGGGCACCGTGCCGACGTTGCTGCTGGC